>JAZFSF010000192.1:0-7855 GCA_036446055.1 Bathyarchaeia archaeon
GAATGAGATTGAAGAGCAAAACTTTTTAATAATAGCGCATTGACAGTAAATACTCTCTACACGATAGAAGTTTATAAAGGATTACTAAAATATAAAGAGCGATGACGAATGAGCAGCGCAAAACCCCATTTAAACGTCGTAGTAATGGGTCACGTAGACCATGGAAAGAGTACAACAATAGGCCACCTCTTTTACTTGACTAAGACTATCGATGAACGCACAATCCAGAGATATGAGGAAGAAGCAAAGACTCTTGGTAAATCAACATTTAAGTTTGCTTGGGTACTCGACAAATTCAAAGAGGAGCGTGAACGAGGATTAACCATCGACCTCTCCTTCTGGAAGTTCGAGACACCTAAATACTTCTTCACAGTCATCGATGCGCCGGGGCACCGTGACTTCATTAAAAACATGATCACAGGGACAAGTCAAGCCGATGGCGCGATCTTATTCATCTCCGCGAAGACGGGTGAGTACGAAGCGGGTATTGGACCTGGAGGTCAGACAAGGGAGCATGCTTTCCTTGCCAAGACGCTTGGAGTGAGTCAACTAGTTGTTGCCATAAACAAAATGGATGACGCAACGGTTAAATGGAATCAAGAGCGATATGAAGATGTCCGAAATGGAGCCTCAGACCTGCTTAAAATCACGGGATACCGCGTTGAAAACATTTCGTTTGTACCCACTTCCGGATGGACTGGGGACAACCTGGCGGTGAAGAGCAAAAACATGCCGTGGTACAAAGGTCCCACACTTGTCCAAGCTCTAGATAATTTTACCGTTCCTTCCAAACCTGTTAACAAGCCCCTTCGTCTACCCATCCAAGACGTCTACACGATTACAGGCGTTGGCACCGTTCCAGTAGGGCGAGTTGAAACGGGCGTGATGAAGGTCGGTGATCAAATAATAATCATGCCTTCAGGAAACAAGGGAGAAGTACGCTCCATTGAGACCCACCACACTATGATTCCTGAAGCCGGTCCAGGAGATAACATCGGATTTAGCGTCAAAGGAATCTCTAGGTCAGACGCCCGCAGAGGCGACGTCATCGGATTGGTATCCGATCCACCATCCGTTGTTAAGGAATTCATTGGACAGATTATCGTAATCCACCATCCAACGGCCATTGCAACTGGCTACACACCAGTCCTTCACAGCCACACCGTAACCATGGCTTGTACTTTCACGGAACTGATTCAAAAGATAGACCCTAGAACTGGACAAGTTGTGGAAGAGAAACCGGATTATCTGAAAACCGGTGACGGCGCCCTTGTGAAATTTAAACCCCTAAGACCCATAGTCATTGAAACATACACCGACTTTCCACCGCTTGGTAGATTTGCTATTCGCGATATGGGGTCTACGGTTGCCGCTGGCGTGGTCAGAGAAATCACGGAGAAGGCTTAAGGTCAACGGTTTCAACACCTTTTTATTTCTCGGTTTCTCTATCTCTTTTCAACAAATTAAACAATAGTATCCTTATTGGGCAAAACTCTTGACGGAATTCGCGTAAAACAGATAACAAGGATTGGAGCATCGAAATAATGGTTCAAAAAGCTAGAATTCATCTGACCAGTGTGAGCATAGATCGGCTGGAAGAGGTCTGTAGAGAGCTAAAGGACATCGCTGTAAAGACAGGTGTACGGGTTGCGGGTCCAATCCCCCTTCCTACTAAGCATCTAAAGGTTCCAACTATGAAATCTCCGTGTGGACAAGGCACAAGCACTTGGGATCATTTTGAGATGAGGATTCATAAGAGATTACTTGACATTGACGCCAATGAGCGCTGTATGAGACGCATTATGAGGATTAAAGTTCCAGACAACGTCTACATCGAAATAACATTAATGTAACGATAAGCTTATTCTTCTTTTCGTTCGCTAATCTTCTCAACCCTTTTCTTGTATGGTCTAATCATAGACCTTGTTCGATGGATTAACGCTGTATGCTATCTGTTTCTATTTATCATAAGATTATTGATTGTTTCCGTTCAATCTTCGTTTTTACTTTTTATGTAAGGTACCGGTCATCTTCCATTAGTGAGGTCATGTCTGAAGAATGTGAGGAATAGACAAAGCTCTATTATCAGCTAACTAGAAGTTAGAACAAACATCACAATAGAAAATATATAGAGTGGTTCGATTCTTCTCTTTAATGATTGGTTAAGGTTGCTGTTTCCTTTGAAGATAGGTATCGTAACGAGTGGTGGAGATGCTCCAGGTATGAATGCTGCCGTTAGGGCAGTGGTTCGCTACGCTATTCCCCGTGGTATGGACGTGGTTGGAATAGAGAAAGGATACTATGGACTGACTACAAATCAAATTAGACCTTTGAATCTTCGTTCCGTGGGAGGAATCATCCATTTGGGAGGGACTTTCTTAAAATCAGTTAGGTGTCCTGAATTCAGAACTCCTGAAGGCCTTGAGAAGGGAAGGAAAACTCTCCTGAAGAATGGACTGAACGGTTTGATAGTGATTGGAGGAGACGGATCTTTCAGAGGCGCCCTAGCACTTCAAACAACTATCGATATCCCTATAATCGGTATACCCGCAACAATTGACAACGATGTGACGGGAACCAACGAAACTATAGGCTTCGACACCGCGGTGAACACGGCCCTCCAAGCTATTGACAAAATCCGAGACACCGCTCAATCCCACGGCCACGTCTTCGTGGTTGAAGTCATGGGCAGAGACAGAGGCTTCTTAGCGGTGTCAATAGGTCTAACAGCCGGTGCTGGTGTCATCTTAATCCCCGAAATAAAGTTTAATCTCGACAGCATTTGCCAGAAAATAAAGCTTTACGATGAGGAGGGGAAAACTACAACTATCATCGTCGCAGCTGAGGGGATAGGAGACACCTATAACGTAGTAGATTACATCAGAACTCACACAAGTTTCGAGGTTCGACATACCATTCTTGGCCACGTTCAGAGAGGAGGTTCGCCTACAGCTCGAAGTCGCCTAATCGCCAACTTGTTTGGAACACGGGCTGTGGAACTGTTGTTAGATGGGGCTCAAAGTAAAATGGTTGGTTTAAACGGGAACACCATTATTTCCAAAGATTTGAAATATGTCTGCAGAGTTAAAAAGCGAATAGATAGGAGGATGTTTAAGCTAGCTGAAGAGTTAGCGATTTAAAAACACACTCCAAAACTCTTTTAACCAGTTAGTTACAGACGACCTCGCGATTTTCAACCGCTATTTCTGAATATATTTCAGTGTTGGGTGCATTTCCATTCACCTCGAATCAAGTTCAGGAGGCACTCTCGGATAAATCTAATCTTGCTGAAGAATGAAATTCCTCATAAATTCAAGGAGGAGCCATCTTGTTTACTTATTTTGTAGGTAGATCCTCCTTTCTTGTTCCTCGTATAGTTGTGGAACCGCGTAGGCATTTTAAAAACTGTTTTTTCAGAACATAAATAAAGAGGATTATACACTATACTAAAATAGGATTGAACCGAGTCATGGGTTTCAATGTTTCTCGTATCCAAAAGAAGTTTGAAGACTTCGCATACGTCTTAGATTTTCTCTCTCGAGGAATGATGGGGCGTGGTGCCTATCGAGCGGAGCCCATGGTTCAGCTTCTTGGAGAAAGCTATTTCACCCTCCTCGAAGCCGTAGCGATGAGAGAGTCAGAACCTGCTTTGGGAGAGAGACTCTATATCGGTAAAGACTTGAGCAGAGAAAAGATCGATCACATCTTGGGGAGAATTATCTATCGAGACTTAACCTCTTTAGCACGAACAGAGTTACCCAATGTCATCGAAGAGATTGTGAGGAATCAAGAGGGAAGGTTCATTGGATTCTTTAATAACGCTTCGGCGATGACGCCGAGAATGCATTCTCTGGAACTTTTACCTGGTATCGGCAAAAAATATATGTGGACCATCTTGCAGGCCAGAGAGCGAAAGCCATTTATCAGCTTCCAAGACTTAAAGGATAGAGCCGAACTTCATAACCCAGCCAAGCTCATTGTTAAGAGGGTTATAGAAGAATTGTCTGAAGAATCAAAGTATAGGGTCTTCACCCGTCCACCCTGATTAACGAGATTTATACTTATTTACACGCGTTCACGTTGAGCTAGCTATCTAAAGACCTAAGTTTTATGTTACAAGATTCCCCCCCTAAATGGGGGCGCTGATGTAGGCTATTTATGAGGCTTGTGAAATAAATAAGAGAGTTGTAGGCGCTGCATTAAAAAGAATTCATAGTGGTCTAAGCGAGATTTAGCTATGATTAATACTTCAAGGGTGTCCAAACTCTTTGGTGTTTTCCAGTGAGGATAGTCTTTTATCTTTATTTTAAGTTGCATTGAAGAATTGTCAAAGATACATTTGAACTTACCATCGATTTGATGTACTACATACTCATAGCTTTTCAATCTTCAAGCTAATTAAATGGGGTCGGGTGGTTATTCTGCTCTTATCTTAGGATAATCTCATGGAAAGCTTTTATCTTATCTTTGTGTCTGATTGTTTAGGGTCATAGGATAGTGTTTAGGTAGTTGGTAGCTTATCGGATTTGGTGGTTGTAAGTGAATGTTGGATTAATCGGTTGTGGCGCTATTGGAAGCACCTTAGCACGTGCCATAAATGATGGAAAAGCAGGAGATACAAAGTTAATTGCGATTTGTGATCTCTACGCGAGTCGAGTAGACAGCTTGAAAGAGGCGCTTTCATTGCCTGATCTCTTCTGTACAACGGACCCTGATGACCTAAACAATCGCTCGGATATCGATTTAGTGATTGAGGCAGCCGATCAGGAGACGGTTCAAGCTGTTGCCGAGAAGGTTTTGCAGGCAGGGAAGGGTTTATTGATTATGAGCGTCGGTGCTCTCAGAGACGAAGAGTTGACGCGTCGTCTGGAAAGGTTAGCGAGAGAGAAGAGTGTTAAGGTGTATCTGCCCTCAGGAGCGATTTGTGGCTTAGACGGTGTTAAGGCAGCCTCTGTCGAAGAGATTACCTGTGTAGAGATTACCACGACCAAGCATCCGCGGGGTTTGGAAGGTGCACCGTATTTAGTGGAGAACAAGATAAACCTGAGGGACTTAACGGAGCCCAAAATAGTCTACAGGGGAAGCGCTAGGAATGCAGCAGAGGGATTTCCAAAGAACGTGAATGTGGCAGTTGCTCTCAGCCTCGCAGGCATCGGCGTCAATCGCACCATGGTTACACTTATTGCCGATCCTAACGCTATTAGAACCCAACATGAGGTGAGGGTGGTAGGCGTGTTTGGGGAGCTTCACACCTTAATCAAGAATTTTGTGCATCCCTCGAACCCGAAAACAAGCTATATCGCGGCGTTAGCAGCTATACGTACACTCAGAAAGATTAACGAGCCAATTCAGATAGGCACCTAAACCCTGATCTGCGTAAACTCTTCTTCGCCATACCTCTACTAATAACCCACGTCTCTTCCACTTATTGGAATAGGTTGTGGGACAAGGAGTTCTCTTAGTAGCCTCTACTAGCTAATTAGATTTTGATTCATGTCTAACGCTTTGGGAGAGTGTGTTAATGAGCCTAATGAAACCACGTCAACACCTGTCTTTGCGTATTCAAGGACGTTATTTTGATTGATTCCTCCAGAGGCTTCCAGTAGCACATGGTCGTACACGTTACGCTTTTTCAGCTTTTTTATCACTCGTCCAATTTTTTCAGGTGACATGTTGTCTAACATAACTATACACGGGATGGCTTCACCTTGTTGCTGTAGTCGTTTGAAGATTTCCGCAGCGGTACACGCGTCCTCCTCTGTTTCCACCTCTATTTCAATGAACGCAACAGTTTCTCTCTGGTTCCACACACGGTTCAACGCCTCCTCAATGTAATTCTCAGCGTATCCCTCTCTCTTCAGTTCTTCCAAGTGGTTGCCCTTGATCAATATCGCTTCCCAGAGGCCCAAGCGATGCGTTCCACCTCCGCCCAAATATACTGCCTTTTTGTCCAGAAGTTGCCAATGTGTTTTTCTTGTGGCTACGATCATCGTTTCCAACCCCGCTTCCACGATTTCGTCAATCACTTTTCTCGTAGTAGACGCGATGCCACTCATTCTCTGAAGAACTTTGAGGCATGTTCTCTCCGTTTCCAACAATTTCCTCTTGGAACCCCTTAACTCTAGGACCGTGTCGCCCACGTTGACGCGTTCGCCGTCTTTTATGAGTTGTTTAACCTTGATTCCTTCTTGTTGAAGAAACCAGGTCACTTCTTCAACTCCCGCTAAAACCCCATCTTCTTTTACTCTTACCAAGGCTGTAGCTGGGTATGTTTGAAAGCCAAATAATAAACGCGTTGTGATGTCTCCTTGCTCACCAAGGTCTTGTTCCATAACATCCACGGTGAATCGTGTAACCCATTTCAAATATTCGGGATTGTCCAGCTCGAGGTCCTTTATTCTCTTAAATCCAATGGTCAACAATTCTTTTCTATTCATTTATCTTACCTCAAATATCTCGCTCAAATCCCTTTTCGCTGTATCTCTTATCGCTTAATGTATCTTAACTCATAACTAGGGTCTCTAACGAAAGTGTTACTTACTCCAAAGCTATTATTTTTATATTGATAGACTATATCTTTTGAAGGCAAATAAAACTTATCAGGCTTTTGCTACTTACTTGTTAAGAAGTCTTTCTCTGTGTCTAAACAATATATTCTTTGACTGGGTATTTTGAAGATAGCTAGCATCAGCTCCCGAAAAGGAGGGTATGTCATTTTTCAAATAACATCATGTCTTAGGCTAGATGTAGCCTCTCCAAGGCTTGGGCTCCTCATCCAGGCCTAGGAGCTTCGCTGGAGTAATCTTAGCCATCAGGTCAACTTCTTTCTCGGAGAGGCCGTTCATCCTCAACGAGAACAGCATATGTCTCATCTCATCGATTGGATGGCAATGGGTGGCTGCACCCATACCCGATGTCAGGACACAGTGCTCGGGGCCAATCGCCTTCGCAAATTCTGCGATGGTCTTGTGTCGCGACTCATCTTTGGGTATGTCATACTCCAAAAAGGCTCCCATCTCCACGAGCCGCTTCTGCTCGTCAAGGGTGAAGCGATGTGCGTGGTCTATCATTATCTTTGTAACCCCTGCGCGTCTCGCTGCTGGAACCACCGCAGCGCACTCCTTATAGGAGATGTGACATGTGTTGAGGATGACGTCACCGGCGTCAGCTATCAGATCTATGATGTCATAAACGGTAGGGATTAGTTCCTCTGTTTCAAGATCGAAGACGTTTATCGGTGGGGCAGCCATCCATTTCTTGATTGGTCTCGTCTTTATTATATGGTCATCAGGTATGTTATGCCAATTGTACTTTGAATAGAAGGGGTCTTCACTTAAGGTTCCTGCATGCATGTTTCCCAACCAAATGACCTTGGCCCCCATCAAAATGGCAGCGTCCACCGCGTGGGGGTTCAGACCACCCACACACCAGTTTAAAACGACGCCGCCGAAGACCTTGATGCCTGGCACATGTTTCATGACCATTTTCACGCTGTCGGCATTGCAACAATGATGGCGCTTTGAAACGAATGCACTGTAACCCGCCGCTCGAAACTGTTTTGCTAACTCGACTTCATCAAATAATCTCTGATACACGCATGGCAAACAATAGACATGAAGGTCTGAAACGCCATTCAACCATTGCCAACTGCCTTTCTGGAATCCCTTGAGGAAATCGATCGACTCCACGTCAAGTGTTTCTTCTTTTGCTTGATCTGGATGATAAAATATTCTCTAAACTCCCCTTTTTGCTGGACAGGATTAATTTTAAGTCCAAGCCACTATAAAGCTTCTGTGGGGAAACTACACTGTGTTCTGTTAGAAGGATTGGCATAGCGTTAATCGTTGAGTCAGAT
>JAZFSF010000193.1:0-4573 GCA_036446055.1 Bathyarchaeia archaeon
CTTCTATAATCTGGTGTTCATATAACTTGATAGTTAACATTAAAAAAGAAAAAAGGAATGGACCAAACCTGAAATACTGATTTGGAATGACCCATTATGTCTTCGTAATATAGTGCATTCGTTCCAAAGAACTTAATGGATTTGGTTCACTTATTTACCGAGAACCTCTCTAAGCTTTTTACCGTTCTCCATACACCAACTTCGTATCATACCTGTATCAGAGCCGATGCAGAAGTCGCGGACTCCACGGTCTATGTAGTATTGCCAGCGGTCAGGATTCCCCACCTCAACTCTTGGACGAACGCCTGCGTCAATAGCCATCTGGTAAGCTTTATCCATGTCAGCCATAACCCTCTCTCTTATGTCTGCTCGATTGAATGGTTTACCAGGTGTTCGTAGGCTGAGACTGTAGTCCATTGGACCAAATTGAATCATATCTACGTCATCTATAGCTAAAACTTCCTCTAATTCGTCATATAGAGTCTTTTTCTCAAGCATTATCGCTATTACAATATTATCCGTGACTTCAACCCAGTCTCCCCTTCGAATACCTCGGGTGCTTATCCAGCCATTGGTACCTACCGGAGGAAGTCTGACAGCCTTAATACAGTCTTTTACTTCTTCTGCAGTCATTATGTCTGCAAAGAGGATGCCGTTAAACCCTGAGGCTATGGCTCTCTGAGCTAGAAAATCCTTAGGGTTCCTATCAATCTTTATCATTGTTGAGGTGTTTGTCAGTTCGGCTGCTCGGCACATATTATCCAAGTCATAGAAATCCCAAGGACCATACTGACTTGTGTGCTCAATGTAGTCAAATTGTCCTGTACTTCCGACCAATTCCCAGAGATGTGGCAATGGGCTTGACAAATGGGTTCCCATAGTTGGCTTGTTTTGATTTAAAAGTTCCCTTAACTTATTTACCATTGTAATCCCTGTTTTCATAATATGTCTTTTTTAGAATTTAAGTATTTTCTAAACAAATATGGACAGAACATACCATTTTTTTTAATAAATCAGCTTCATAATTATTCATTTTGCACTAAACTTTCTATTATGATTCACCTGAAAATCAAGACCTAACAAGACCTGCAAGCTAACTAGAAGGAATCACCTGAATGAACTCCTTTCATTGCTAACGTAACAGTTGCTAATACGTTTAGAAATTTTAGATTGTAGAAAACACCTTCCTTTTTTCCCATACGAGAACTTGCTAATTCCACACATGTTTTCATTATGTCTGGAATTACTTTTCGTTTATCTAGTAATGAGTTGTAAGAGGAGGTATTGATGTAGTAAAAAAAGGCAGATAGGTGACTCATTTGGCCTTTTCCGTCTGGTTAAGAGTGTCTGGCACAGTCCTCAATATGGGAATAGCGATTAAAACTTCTAAGAGGATGGGTAACAGAAGAACTTCAACCATCATGCCTTGTTGCCACATGAGTCCGCCAAGTATTGAAATGGGAAAACTGAGAATGTTGAAAAATCCTAAAATCCCAAGCCATCTGCCCCTCTTCTCTTCCGACACCATTTCAAAGTTCATCGTTATGAAGGGAATAAAACTGACTCCGCTCAAGCCTCCTCCACCACCTGCTAAGCCGATATACCCTAAAATACCCACAACGATCAGATACTCCACTCGAGGAGCAAAAACCAGTAATAGAGTGCCCAGATACGCAAAAGGACGGAATAGATAAAACGCTCGTTTCCGACCTATCTTATCCGCTAACTTACCTGCGGGAATTTGTAAAAGAATCGCAACAATTATTCCTGCGGTGCCCATGAGGCCCAGCATATAGGGGTTTGCTCCTTTTTCATTTACAATCCAAAGGGGTATAAATGGTAGCGAAAGTCTCAAACCCACATTTCGAATGAACATTATGAGTATCCATCTCTTTAGCCACTTTTCACCCTTGAACACATCTCGGAAATCTTGAATAAATCCTCCTTCTGCCTCAGTATCTTTAACTGTTTTTTTCATAGGAGTTTTTGACGGAGGTTTTAGCCAAAGAGCTATGGCCAGAAAAACAAACGAGCTGAGAACTAGTTGTATGAAGTACAGTGGGCGAATTCCTGTGGCATTCATTCCCCCAAAATGCGTTATGATTACCGCAGCTATCATCGAAGTAAAGATACGTGGAATCGCCCAGAGTGTTCGAGACAGGGACATGACCATCGACCGTTGCTCGGGTTTCGCATAATTGATGAAGAGCACATCAACAAAAGGCATCACCAACCGCATACTAGCTCCAGAAAGCAGGATAGCTGGTATCAGCGTCCACCACGTATCAGCCAAGCCATAGATTGCTGAAACCACGGCTGTGAGAGCCAGTCCAATCAGTATGACTTTCTTCACACCGTATTTGTCCGCGATCCACCCACTTGGTACTGAGATTATGGAACTCGCTACTAAGCTGATACTTTCTAATGACCCCAATTCAATAGGGGTGGCGCCCAAGGAGGTAGCATAGAGTTGATTATATTGGGTGGGAAGGTTTCGATGCCAAGAATGTACCCCGAGGAACACGAAGAGGACTTTAATTCGTCTATCCAGTTCTCCGAAAAACCTGAACATCCTGTTAAACAAAAATGATTGGCCTCCTCACCTTAACATCATAGTCCTTGATGATAAATTAAGAACACACGAATATTAATGGGTTTTCGGTGGACCTTTGACCGACTAGACAGTCTCACGTTCATACCAGGTAGAAATTTGATTTCCAGAGTCGTCGCCTCGAACCAAAATGATAATCGCATGACCCGTAACCATCCCATACGTCATTTTAATATCGGGCTATAAACCAAAGTCGAGAATAACTAGGCGTAGGCTATCCATGTCAACAAATATTTTGCACTTATCACTTGCTTGCTAACAAGGAACGTCAGGTCTAATGACATTTGTTTATCAGGGTAACACTGAGGTCATTTATACTGAGGCTCTTTGATATCAATATCCCACTCTTTAGACTCCACAGAGGGAAGGTGGCGTTGTGTCGTTTCAGTTCCGTCCTGATGTCGATGCCAGCACTTTTTGCTTCTTCGACAGTTTCACCGTCGACTAATCCGCCTCCTAGACAGGGGATACCTGTTCCTCCTTTGACGAATTGGGTACCCGGGCCATCAGTTCCGTCAGAGTCAGCGGCTCCCATCACGATACTCTCGCTCCCAGCTATTTGTTGGGATGCTGAGAGGATGAACTCCTGATTTCGACCCCCAATCCCTTTCTCTTGACCAACTGTAACGAGGAGTTCTCCACTGGTGAACAACGCACATGGTGGTTTGATGGGTTGACCAGTCATTTCGATGGTCCGAGCAATCGTGGCTACGACAATACCGGCTTGACTCGCTTCTCCTCGTAACCCCTGAGCTAGAATGACAGGTGTGTAACCTAGCTCATCCGCCTTCTTCATGGCAGCAGGAATCATTCCAGTTTGCAGCGGCATTACGCCAAAAACGCGGAAATCCATTTTTTCGAACGCTTTTGCTTTGATGGTTTCATATTTAGGGTCGGCGGCTATAAGGTGCTTACGCACAGAGTGGGGGACAACGTCCCACGCATCCCACTTTTTAAGATTGTTAACGGCAAGTTGGAAGTTTGTGAAGCCAGGTAAAGTATGAAGCCAGAGATTGCGGTTCATTAACTTATCAAAGTTGCCGGGTGGGATGGCTATGATGTGAATCATTTTTGCGGGATAGATGTGTTGAGTAATCCGCCCTCCTTTCATCATGTCGAGGTGATTTCGAATGGGATTGAGGTCTCCAGTTGGGGCTCCACGTTCTATCTGCATGATGTACGTGGTATCCATTACATCCTCGATGCTTACACCGGGGACGGGCATAGTGAGTAACGCTGAGACACCGTTGGCTGCGATGGTAAAAACCAAGTCATTCTTTGTTAAACTGTCCGTCATTTCCAGAATTCTCTCGCAGCCCCGTACGCAGTCTTCATCTGGCACCGGATGCGCCCCTAAAGTGACTTCGACCCTCTTGAGGATGACCTCATGGCTTTTCTTATCAATCACGTGTCCACCAGTGAGGGCATCTCCTAAGACGTCTTCGATGGCTTTCGCCACTCTCTGACAGCCTTTTCCCGCGCCAAAAACGTAGATGTTCCCTATTTTTGAAAGGTCATACACTTCATCTCCTGTCCGTGGACTTCCAACGGGCTCGTAGGCGGTGTGGCCAACGACCAGGTTTTCATTCTCGATACGAAGTAGTTTTCGAGTATTCTCATACGGGTCTGCGGCCGCCAATCCCGCTTCAAGGATTTTTAAAACTGCTTTCCGCCCATCGATATTGCCATGAGAAACCAATGTCTCAAAATTTTGAATCCTCACACGCATCACGCAACCTCTTGACATATAATTAAGCTTGAACGATAGTTTAAACCGAGAATCAGTTAAAAATTTTTAGTAAAAAAGTACTGACATTGCAGAAGTATATCCGACTCATGTCGAAGAGAAAGAAGCAGGAAATGAAAGATTACTTAAAAAAGATGGGAAACCCACAATGTACCCTCGAAAAAAGAAAAAGGATTATCAAAGAACCGTAACCGAAGAACATCCACTCAGAATCC
>JAZFSF010000194.1:0-4436 GCA_036446055.1 Bathyarchaeia archaeon
CATGTGATTAATTTACTCATCCAAATTTTTTCTGGACATCCGACAAGTATTCTTCCATTTGTCTTCTTTCAATCACTTCCTTGGGAAGTGCCTCTTCTGCTACGATTAGTAGTGGTATGCCGAGAAATAGGGCCACACTTGAGAAAAGCGTGTACTGATTGATCGTGCTTGCGCTAACGTTTCCGAAGGCCGTGCCCGTTATAAATTGGCCCAACAGAAGCGCGGATGCCATTAACGCGATACCTGCCCCATAATATCTGCCTCGTGAATGTGCGGGAGCTAGATCAGCCCAAATCACAAAAGATGAGTTAGTTACGAAAGCGTATCCGACGGCTAAGGGAATGACCCAAACCCAGCCTATTTGCACCCAAGTTCCAGGCAGAATGTAGATCGATGTGGTAAAAATCGCAAGAGAAACACCAGTGATTGCGAGTCCTACGATTGTGGGAAATTTACGTCCACTCGAATCGAGTAAGATTCCGGATAAGATCGCTCCGAACGCAAAAGGAAGTGCCCAAGCCAGATAAAAGATCTCTGTTCCTACGTGCTCTTGTACGAAGGGGAAAAAGATCGAAAGGAGGACTCCTGCGACCACGTAGAAAAGGAAGAGTGGGATAGCGTAGAGCATAAGTTGTTTTGGAGGGGGACCGCGTCTGCGTCGAGAAGACCGGGTCTCCTCCGTTTTTTCTTTGGATCTTAAAACTAATGTTAACAAGGGTATGAGAAGAGAGAAACCGATGATGATCAGTTTCTGGTTAGCTGTGCCTCCAAGAGTGAAGGGCTCAGTGATCGAGAAGAGGTAGGCGATCGGTATCGATAAGCTGATGGAAAGGCCCATGATTCGTCCGCGATCTTCAGGTAACGTGTTATCCGCAAAATAGGCGCCCCAAGCTGGGGGACTTACTCCTGCGATTAGGCCTAACAGAGGTGCGACGACGAATAGGTCGCTGAGTTGGTTTAACCAGAGAACAGCAAAAGTGAGGAGAGACGCGATGATTGTGGCTATACAGATTACGATGACCCGCTTTTTGACTCTATCAATATAGTATCCTGCGGCTAAACTTGAAACGGTCATAGAGGCTAAAAATAAGAGCATGAAGCGCCCCCGTTCGATATATAACGCTTTAAACCCTTCAAAAAGGGCTACGGCGATGGGCCCGTATAAGGGGAACGCATTCAGCCAAACTAAGTAACCAACCACGGATATGAATATCAGTGCGAAACTGCGTTTATCAACCTTCAGCTTGAAATGCTTGCTCAAGGAGCTAAACATACTGCTTTTACGGGCCATAGCGGAAGTATATATTACGTCAACTAAATATTTGTTTCGCATAGCCAGCTAAGATGAGTTTATTTGAGAGCAGCAAAGGCACGCTAAATCTGTTGGTACGAGTTCTTCAGAAAGAATAATCCTTTATACCTGATATTTGGTGAGAAATGACCGGGTAAACCATAGGATTCTCTGGAGTAGCGTTCAACTTGTCATCGTTTTCAGTCTAATACTTGATTGCTGGCAAGATTCTTAGGAATGCCTATATATTACAATTTGTAAATGTTTTAAATCGTATTGAGCTAAAACACAAAGCCAATCCCCTGGCTACGTTGTATAAACTTAATACAGAAAGTATATATATTTATATAATGTCAAGAATGTCTAAAGTAAAGGGTGTTATCATGGCACAAAATCTTCGGCCTCTTATGATTACGGAACCTTTAGAAACCATTAAACTTGACCCCAAGTTCAAGTACGAGGTTGCAAAGGAACCTGGTGGTGAGGGCATCAAGTACTGCTTTCAATGTGGAAAGTGTACAGCCACGTGTCCGATCAGGCGTTTAGAACCGATTTATAAGCCTCGTCAGATTATCCGGGCTGCCTTGCTTGGGTTAAGAGAGGTTGTTTTGTCAAGTGATGTGATCTGGCTGTGTGCTACATGTTTTTCGTGCACAGAAAGGTGTCCACAGGGAGTAAAATTGACTGATGTGATGCGTGCCCTTAGGAATATAGCCGTTAGAGAGGGTCACATCCATTCCTTCTATCAAGCTCAAGGAAAAATAATCGTCGAGTTGGGCAGGATATTTGATGATGTTGACTTCATCAACGAGCTAAGGGCTGATTTAGACTTGCCCCCAGTCCCCAAAGTAAACATCGAAGAATTATCAAAGATCTTAGACTCCACGAACATTAAGGAGCTTTTGAAATCAAAAGGAAGTGAGTGATAGCTTTGAAATATATTCTTTTTTCTGGGTGTTCGATCCCTCATAAGGAAAACGGGTACGAAGTTTCAGCAAGAAAAGTTGCAGGTAAACTCGGAATCGAATTAGTGGATTTTGAGGAGGCGAACTGCTGTGGTTTCTTCTTAGAGTCCATAGATCACTTAAGTGCACAGGTTTTAGCTGCTAGAGACCTCTGTTTAGCAGAAGAAGCTGGGTTAGATATCATCACTTTATGCACTGGGTGTTATGGGCATTTAACCAAAACGAGGTCTCATCTTCTCGAAGACGAGGGACTCCGCGAAAAAGTTAATAAGATTCTTCAAAAAGGAGGCAGAGAATTCAAGGGTACATCAAAAGTGAAACACTTCACTCAAGTACTACTTGAAGACGTCGGTATCGAAAAAATCATGGACACCATCACGAAACCACTGAATAACCTTCGGGTAGTGTCACATTGGGGCTGTCACATATTAAAGCCGTCAGAGGAACTACACTTTGACGATCCAGAAAACCCTGAAAAATTGATCTCTCTGATCACACTGACGAAAGCCGAATTCGTACATTACATGGAAGAAAAACTTTGTTGCGGTGGACCGGTTTCAGGCGTCGATGAAAAGCTGTCCCTTAAGATTTTAAGGGAGAAACTTGCGAGTATCGAAAAAGTAAAAGTAGACGCAATAATCACGATATGTCCTTTCTGTCACATCCATTTCGACTTAAATCAATTGACTATTGAAGAAGCGTTCTCAGAGATCTATGAGATCCCAGTTCTTCACTACACTCAACTTCTTGGATTGGCTCAAGGCTTCACTCCAGATGAAATTGGCGCGTATGAAAATCGAACACCTGTTGATGATCTTCTAGAAAAAATTTAATCACAGATGGTGGAACAAACGTGTCTAAGAATCCAGATATAGGAGTTTTCCTTTGCGATTGCGGAGGAAAAATATCGAGTAACATAGATTTTTCTCAACTTTCCAACCACGCTTCTGCTCTTAAGGACGTTAAAACCGTTAAAAGACATGGATTCCTCTGTGGCGACGAAGGACGAAACGAGATCAAAGCCGTCATCAAAGACGGTGTAGGGCGAGTAGTAGTCGGTGCCTGTTCACCTAAATTATATGAAAAGTTTTTTATGCAACTCCTAGAAGAAAACGGACTCAATCCATATTTCCTTGAAATGGCTAATCTTCGAGAACAGTGCGCATTGGTTCACAACGGAATGCCTGCTGTGAACGAAAAAGCAAAAAGAATGGTATCTGCCGCTGTAGAGAACGTCCGTAGGGCTAAAGAGATAACTTCTAACGAATTCAAGATCGAGAAATCTGTACTAGTCATCGGAGGCGGCGTCGCAGGGTTACAAGCAGCCATTGATATAGCTGACTTCGGATATGAAGTCAACTTGGTCGAAAGAGCTCCCGTGGTGGGTGGAAACGCACTCAAGCTTGGAGTAGCCTTCCCTACAGACGATGGAGCTTTTTGCATTTCCTCTCCAGACTACCTTAGGGGCATCCGAAAATGCTTTTACCGAGCAGGGCTCCTTCAACACCCCCATATCAAGATTCAAACTCTCTCAAACGTCGAGGAGATTGAAGGCTCCTTCGGCAACTTTAACGCGAAGATATCATCTCAACCCAGAGGAGTCAAAGAGAGACTCTGTATAAACTGCAGTAAATGTGCAGACGTATGCCCAGTAGAAGTAGCAGATGAAATGAATTATGGAGGGAACACGCGTAAGGCGATTTATCTTCCACATCCAAACGCTGTACCACCCGTATACGTCGTCGACTGGAAAAATTGTAACAAGTGCGGTAAATGCGTAGAGATATGTCCAACTAAAGCGGTTGATTTATCAGATGAAAAAAAGGAGTCTACCATAAAAGCCGGTGCGATAATAATTGCATCAGGCTTCCAAGAATACGACCCATCAGCGATTAAACAATATAAACACGGTCTTTACAAAGATGTTATCACACAGCTACAACTCGCAAGGATCTTAGACATTACTGGTTCATCGAAAGGCAAGCTAGTCAGACCCTCAGACGGCACTACACCGAAAACCATCGTGATGATGCAGTGTGTAGGTTCACGAGATGTAAACGCTAATCCCTATTGCTCCAAGATCTGTTGTACCATAGCATTAAAACACGCCATACACATCAAAGAAAAATATGGGTCTGACACGGACATATATATCTGTTATATGGACATCCGTACGTTAG
>JAZFSF010000195.1:0-3653 GCA_036446055.1 Bathyarchaeia archaeon
TGCATACTCATAACAAGAGTATTGAACATATAAGGTGATAGGATTGGACGAGAAGAAGTTAACTGATAAGGTGGCGTTGGTTACAGGGGGTGCACGTGGTTTGGGAAGAGGGTATGCCCTTCGACTGGCCAGACTCGGTGCCGATATCGCCGTCATCGACAGAAACTTGAAGGGTTATGAGGTTTACGATTTTGAGCGGAAGCGGATGACAGCGCCTACGGTTATGGATGAGTGTACGAAGTTTGGGGTCAAGTCGATAGGATTAGAAGTTGATTTGTCCGATCGAGAGGCGACAAAGCAGGCTGTTGATCAGATTGTTAAGGAGTTGGGGAGTCTTGACATCGTCATTTGTAACGCTGGCGGTGGAACAGTTCAGTTTGCAGACGAGTTGAAGCCTGGTGCTAAAGACGTCAACACGGTTGGGAGACCATCCGACTGTCCGCAGGACATGTTGATGAGAGTACTCAACAACAACCTGATGAGTTGTATATACACTTGTATGGCCGCAGCACCGTACCTGAAGAAGCAAAAACAGGGGAAAATAGTGACTGTGGCATCGACAGCTGGACTCTCCACTAGGGGCGGCTACTTCCCATACGGAGTAGCCAAAGCAGCAATCATATATTACACCCGTGCTCTGGCTCAGGATCTTGGACCATACAACATCAACGTCAACTGCATTGCACCAGGTATAATCCGTACTGGTAGGCTCGGTGACAGGAGCGCTCTGGCAGACCGGATCCCGCTGAGGAGGGAAGGGACAATCGATGATTGTGTCAAGGTCGTAGAATTCCTTGTTACAGACCTATCGGACTACGTGACGGGGAAGACCATCACCATCGACGGAGGAGTTTGTGACCAGCGGTAGGAGACTTGAGACTCCATAAACCGATGCCACCAATCTCCGTCTGCCCTCTATGGCTTCAGTTCTTCGTTCAACTTTTCACTTTACGGTCGTTTCCAACTCTGGCGATATGTAACGAAATCACCAGCCTTTTTTTCATTCTGTTTCCAAACGAATTAGCTGAGAGGAGAATCCAACGTCTAAACTTCGTATAAGGAAGTTCACAGCTGAACCCTTTCAAGCAGCAGGACTCTAAATTTTTGAATGTCAAAGAAACCTGAAAAATCGAGTATAAGGGGACATAAAGCGTTGTGGCAACAGATTTTCTTAACGTACCTCGATAAAGGGTGGGGTGGAAGAGGCTGAGCTTAGCTGTATACTCCTTATATTACGCCTGATTTTGCCAGCTCATCGATTTCCTCTTCTCCGTAGCCGAGGCTTCGAAGAACCTCTTTGCTGTGTTCGCCTAGCGTGGGAGGCGGTGTACGGATAGACGCGGGTGTATCGGACATCTTGATGGGGACTCCGAGGACCTTGATCTTTCCTGCCTTGGGATGCTGAATTTCTTCAACCATCCGTCTATGGAGAATCTGTGGGTCTTCGAATACCTCGCTCAGACTGAGCACAGGGCCACAGGGAACACCTGCTGCTTCAATCAGTTCAACCCATTCTCGGGACGTCTTCGTGACGAAGAGATTTTCGAGAATCTGAGTCAACTCATCCCTGTTCTTCACTCGATCGGGGTTTGTGACAAACCTCGTGTCTTTCATCAATTCATTTAAACCCAGTCCTTGACAGAATCTTTTCCAAAGGCTGTTGTTTACCACTGCCACCACAAAATATGAGTCCGATGCTTTGAAGGCCTGATATGGAGCGATTGTTGGATGTGCAGAACCCAGTCTCTCAGGGTTTACGCCTGAAGCTAAGAAGTTACCTGCCTGATGTGAAAGGATGGAGACAATCCCGTCAAGCAAGGATACATCGATCATCTGGCCTCGTCCCATCTTGTTCCTAGTAACCACGGCACCTAAGATACCGATGGTGGCGAACATCCCTGCAAAGATGTCTGATATGGCCACACCTATCTTAACAGGCGGTCGACCCTTTTCTCCAGTGAGGCTCATCAGGCCACCCATTGCCTGCGCGACTATGTCGTACGATGGCTTCCTACGATAAGGTCCATCCTGGCCGAAGCCTGAGATTGAGCAGTAGATTAACTTGGGATTAATTTTACTCAAGGTAGCGTAGTCGGCGCCAAGTCTTTGAGCTGTTCCGGGCCGAAAATTTTCTATTAATATGTCGCAGGATGCAGCCATCTTATGCAGTATCGTCTTACCTTTCTCTGACTGGAGGTTTAATGTTATGCTCTTTTTGTTCCGATTGATGCTCAAGAAGTACGCGCTTTCGCCTTGTATGAAAGGTGGGCCCCATTGCCTGGATCCATCTCCCGTCCCAGGTCGTTCCACCTTGATGACTTCGGCTCCGAGATCCGCCAAGATCATTGAGCAGTAGGGTCCTGCGAGAAAGCGGGTGAGATCGAGAACCTTGATTCCTTCAAGAACTTGTTTCAATGCTGTTCACCATGATACGACTTCTTTAGAAAAGATATAAAACTTGTCCTTCAGTTAATAGACCTCATATCAATCAAGGAGTTGTATGATTATGCCTCTTGAAGATCTTCTCGTTGAGACGGAAGATAAAATTCAGATAATACGCTTGAATCGACCGAGGGTGTTGAATGCGCTTCGGGAAAAAACTTTCATCGAGTTGGGAAGTGTCCTCGATAAATTCGCCAGTGACCCACAAAAACGGGTTTTAATAATAACGGGTATGGGTGATCGAGCTTTTTGTGCAGGAGGCGACATAAAGGGGATGAGTCAGATGACAAGTAAAGAAGCAGCCATATTTGCCCAGGTTGTACACAGCGTGCTTGAGAAGATAGAGAACACGCAAAAACCGATTTTAGCTGCGGTCAACGGCTTGGCCCTTGGAGCTGGATGCGATCTAGTTATTGCTTGCGATTTATGCATCGCCTCGGAGAGAGCGGTCTTTGGCGAGCCTCCAGCTGGAATCGGAGTAGTGACGCCTTTCGGCGGGACTCAACGGTTACCCAAGATTATAGGACCGAAGAGAGCAAAGTATCTCTTCTTTACGGGTGAGACACTGGACGCAAACCAAGCACTTCAGATCGGACTCGTTAACAAAGTGGTTAAACACGAAAACCTATTGGAGGAAACAAAGAAAATAGCATTCAAGATTTTAACTCGAGCACCGATCGCCGTTGGATTCAGTAAAACACTTGTCAATTCAAGTATGAGCCTGACTCTTGAAGAAGGAGATAAACTAGAAGCTGAGTTCTACGCTAAATGCTTTGACACGTATGATCAAAAAGAAGGGATGAAGGCCTTTCTTGAAAAAAGAAAACCCGTATTCAAAGGCGAGTAAACTAAAATAAATCAACAGGGAAGCGTGACTAAGACCCCATCCCCCCTCATCAGTTAGCTTTCCAAAATAAAAAAGATAGAATAGGCTATCAAGAAGGTTTTCATGATGCATTTAACATATGTGAAAGAAAAGCTTGGTACAGCGGTTTTGACGCCAAACCATCCGATTATCGCTGGCAATTTCACCTCTTTCGATATCATCTATACAGCGGGATATTTTGGTATAGACGACTCCGGAAGCATCAAGGTCATTCAGCGTTTTCCAAGTGATATGGGACGACCTCAATTCAGTGACTCCTCCGCTGAAAACTATGTTTCGATTGAAGTTGTTGGAGACGCACAAGTCCAATATCATTATGATGTAA
>JAZFSF010000196.1:0-4005 GCA_036446055.1 Bathyarchaeia archaeon
CTACCCCGAGAACAGGGTCGCCCTAGCGCGCCTCCGTATGCTTCGACATAGCGTTGGAGCCCTACCCGTGATAGACAAGGAGAAGAAGTTAGTTGGAATCATCACTCTTCGCGACATCGACTTAGCCGGGAACGAGGCTTCTGCACTCCTCGTCGAAGACTTGATGACCACCAACCTAATCACAGATAACGAGGACGCCCCCATAAGCGAAATCGCTGAAACGATGCTTCGAACAGGCATTCAACGCATACCGATCGTTGACGCAGACCACCGACTAATCGGGCTGGTGACGCAAACAACCGTCATTCGAGCTGCAGCGAAGTGGTTGAATCAGAAACACGGTAAAGCTAGCTAGCTACTTCATCAAAAAGTCTTGGATACCATTGAGTTCTCAAACCAGAAATGGAATGAATAGCGAGCTAAAAAGCTAGCTGTATTAAATGTTATAATCTGGCTATTTTAGCCAGTGTTGCTAGCTACAAGCTAATCATAACATATATCGTAGGGAGACAAAATCGTCATATAACTAGCTATAGTAGCGGCGTCGACATATAGCATAATCGTTGAAGGATTTGCTGCTCTAAGAATTATCGGGTTCCGAGTTTTTTATAGTTACAGCCCACTGTATCATACTAGCAAGCTAAACTCAAATGTTTTGTAGATGTCGTTTCCCCTCAACTCATCTGTTTTGATATGCAAAAAATGTTTCTTCTTGGAAAGCGTATTTTTTTGTTTATTTTCTTAATTTATGGGTGAAAGGCGGCTATTGTGGCGGCAAGAAAAGGTGAAAAAAGGAGAAAGGAACGATTTTTAGATGATACTATCTTACTAGTTAAAATGTTGGTGGACCGGGCGGGATTTGAACCCACGGCTTCCGCCATGCGAGGGCGGCATTCATACCACTGAATTACCGGCCCATCAAGAGGCATCCATTTTACGTTAAAGGTATGTAATAGAGTTATTGTCGTTTTATTTACTTATTGAGGATAAATTATCTTGTTCAGCAGACACAATTCCACTTAAACTATAACTATGCTTTCGATTCTAGGTTTTTCAAAAAGAGAATTGATCCATTAGGACGATAAAAAATATTTTGACCAAGGTGTGAGGTCCAACGTCTTTATCTCTTTCTTGCTAAAGAATTTGAGCTGAGGAAACTCAGGGTTTGTGGTTATCGATCCTGCATACGAAGTTACAGTAAACAAAACGAAGACAGCTCGACTTCCCCCATTTCCGGGATAATGAAAAACGTCTTTCAAAACGGCGTTTATTACTTCTAATCCAGTCTCTTCTTTATACTCCCTAATCAAAGCTGAGACCAGATCCTCATTTATTTCCACTACGCCACCAGGCATGTCCCAACAATCAATGTAAGGACGTTCACCCCTTTTACCGAGTAAAACGTGTCCACCGTTATCTAACAATCCCTGAACCACAGGAAGGACCAAATCTCTATGACTCTTCACTCAAACTCCCTCCCACGTTACTGAAGAACCAAGACGTGTATAAATGTTCAAAGCTAGTAAAGATTTTTTTATTTTTTATCACGTCTATCCTTCATTGAGCTAAAGTAATCTTCTCTGATTTTTATCTCGTCGGACATCGACTTATCCAAATGAGAGTTTCATTGATTATTAGAAAGTAAGTTGGCTTATATCTTTTCTAGCCTAGGAAGCTACTAGCTCAAGACAAGGGAGAGCAGTAGAGAGAAACGCCTCTCTCCTTGAAGCCCGTATTCCATCGAAGTTGATTTGAAGGTCTCTGAAAGGGATGATACCTTCATAAGAGCAGTTAATTTCAAACCATTTTTCACTCAGAAACTTGATCATAATTTCCATTAATCTATTTTTCGTCAAATATGGGAAATAACTAGATCAGTATCATTGGTGGGGAGTCAAGGCTTTATTCAAAGATTTTTTTCTCAGGAAATAACCTCCTGATAGAAGAGTGGAGATAAATATCGCTATCCAAAATGCGGGTTGTTCCCAGATATGGAATACTTTGTCTGAATCATAAAGTTCCAAAGAGTCTTCTAAGGAGATGTAGATGGGATTGGAGGTTACATACTCTTTCTGTGTTAGTCCTAAACCAGCCCAATCTTTATGAATTACATCAAACATTACGATGACATTACTTCTCCATACCACGGCAGAAGTTATTACTTGTAAAGGGTTTGACTCCTCCCAGCCAAGGGTCATGTCGAAAGGAAGCCACCCCCAGGGGGGAATGTAGATGAGAGCCCACGCGTGGTAGCGTAGATTCCTCAACACGGATGTCACTTGACCATTCCAATACGTCGACGACTTCGGAGCACCTACATTTCTAACTAAGCCTATCTGTAAGTATGCTGGAATCTTCAATATTCTGCAGAGGGTTATCAAGAGATTTGCTTGGTCGTCACAATCACCTTTCTGTTTTCTATATGTTTCAAGGGGGTATAGTGGAACATCATGGCTCACGGACTCCACGTTTTTCCCGATCCAATCCGCGATACCTGTAACAATCGTTAAAACATTGGAGGAATTCTCTTTTGAAAGATGAATCTCCTCTGCAAGAGATATTAAAGCCTCGTCGTCAACTTGCCAAGAGCCTTCAGCTCCGTAGTATTCGTCGAGTTCACGTGGAATCGAACTTAAGTCTAATGATTCTGTAGCGGTTATATCAGGAATTAACTTCTCTTCCCGTATGATTTGAAGTGAAAAAGAGAGCGATACGTTTTCGCCTGGAGACAAGGGAGGTATGTCTGGGAGCAGAATCTGGTTTTGGTCTACATCCCATGTTAGAGTGGAGGTGTGACTGACTGAGTGTAGATATGTTGTTTGCCAACTTGAATTAGGGAACAGATGGATTGATCGAAGATCTTCCAGCAGTGGTAGCGCTTCGTTTCCCTTGTTGGTGTAGAGGATCTCTGAAGTATAGCGGTAGACCGTTTCACTTTCTGTTGTGGTAAAAGAGGTGGGGAAGGGAGCGTGAGTAGTCAAAATGATGAGTGTCATCAGAAGCAGGAAGGGTTTCCTCAGTTGTTAACCACCTCTAAGTGTATCATGTATTTGGAGTCAGTATGTTATTTGCTATATGTGTTTTGATAGGGGGTGTTTTTAAGGAGGTCGTTTAGAAGGAGGACTTGAGAAGATGAATCGTAACCATTTTTTTCCATAGAGTTCACTAGCGCCCTTGCACTTCCTTTCTTTGCTATCATGGGTATGAGAAGTTCGACAGCCATCCGTCGTAGCGCGTATCCTTCGGTAGAGCCTACCTTATCCCCGAAGGTGGGGTTGTGAATTATCAAGCCGATCTGTCGATTATACAAGTAATCGATAATACTGTCACCTGCATCACGGTCACTCAACTTCTTTAAAATTTTTACGTCGGAGATGCCCACTCCCGCAAGTACATTAGCGGTTTCCTCTGTTGCAACCAACTCGAAATTCATCTTTTTCAATTTTGAGGCGATCTCGACCGCATGTTTTAGATCTTCTTCTTACATTGATATTAAGAAAGGCTTATCTGGTTTGGGGATGATGAGTTTCGAACTCCGTAACGCCTTAAGGTAGGGGTTTGCAAAGTCATAATAGATGCAGGCAACTTCCTCTTTTGAATTCATCTCAACACCTAAGACTGAGTCAACTCCCATAAATCTGGATTGAAATCTGACCATGATAAGAAGGATCGGTTAAGGTTTCTGTATAGCCAACCATGCCAGTGTTAAAAACTACTTCCCCATAAGTCTTTGTGAAAGCACCGAAGCCGACACCCCTGTACTACAGTGCTATCTTCTAAAATTTGTTGCTTCTTTGTCGGCTTCTCTAATTCTTTCCTTTGAGGTCAAATAACCCTTCGCAGTCTTGGCATTTTACCTAAAGTTAAGGCTTACGTTCAGAAGTTAAGCCCTCGCACGTGAGAGCCCCATTTTTTACAAGATAGTAAATTGCACGTCAAGCATGATCTAGCTCAATCAAGACGGGGTCTACAGGAACCGAATATCAAGAGCCAAATGGAAAAGCG
>JAZFSF010000197.1:0-9486 GCA_036446055.1 Bathyarchaeia archaeon
GAGAAAATAGCAGAGGCCATTCTACCAGGATTCATCGTCGAGCGTCATCTAGCTGACGGAGACGTTGTCATCTTCAACCGGCAACCATCTCTACACAGGATGTCCATAATGGCCCATCAAGCGCGCGTGCTCCCCTATAAAACGTTCCGTCTTCACCTCTGTGTTTGCACACCTTATAACGCCGATTTCGACGGAGACGAAATGAATCTTCATCTCCCCCAAAGCGAAGAAGCGCAGACTGAGGCTCGCCTTTTAATGGCGGTTCAAGACCAAATCCTCTCCCCAAGATATGGTGGCCCAATTATCGGGGCGTCAAGAGACTTCTTGAGTTCATCCTATCTCTTAACGCGTAACTCCACAAGGTTAACTAAAAAAGACGTCAGCCGACTCATATCGGCTGCTCGCTACGAAGGACCGATACCTGATCCCTTTACAGAAACTCCTGAACCTCTCTGGACTGGCAAACAAATCTTCAGCTTATTCATCCCAAAGGGCGTCAATTACGTCTTAAAAGCAAGCATATGTCAACATTGCGACACATGCAAATACGAGGATTGTGAATACGATGCCTATGTAGTTGTCAAGGACGGCATCCTTGAGAGAGGTGTAATCGATAAAAACGCTATTGGAGCTGAAAAATCAGAAAGCCTCTATCACAGAATCGTCAAGGATTACGGGACAGAAATTGGAGGAAGAAAATTCTTAAACGCGATAAGCAAGTTACTCGCCGAGTTCATTACTCTGAAAGGCTTCTCATACACCTTAGACGAGTTAGAATTGACCAAAGAAACCTATGCCGCAATTAAAAATACCATACAAATAGCGAATAATAATATCCAAGAATTAATATCCAAGTATCAAAACAGAACACTTACAAGGCTTCCCGGACAAACCCTCGAAGAATCACGGGAAATATACATCATGAATGAACTTGCTACTGCCCGAGATAAGGCGGGGATAATCGCTGACGAATTCTTCGGAATGGAAAACCATGGGATAATTATGACTAGAACTGGCGCCAGAGGCTCAAGCTTAAATATAGGACAGATGACGGCCTGCCTAGGTCAGCAAGCCGTACGAGGTAAACGAATCTTTAGAGGCTATAGGGAACGGGCTCTCCCCCACTTTGAGCTAAAGGACCCAAGTCCTAAGGCAAGGGGATTCGTGGAATCAGGCTACAGAGATGGCTTAGACCCAATAGAATACTTCTTCCACGCGATGGGTGGGAGAGAAGGCCTAGTAGACACTGCAGTACGTACTCAACAAAGCGGATATATGCAAAGACGACTGATAAACGCCTTAGAATTCCTCCGCGTTGAATATGACAACACCGTCAGAGATTCAAGGGGAAACATAGTCCAGTTCGAATACGGGGAAGACGGAATCGACCCCGCGAAAAGCGACCATGGGAAGGCCGTGAACATCAAAGGCCTCATCGAAAGAATTAAAATAACGATTGAAGAGGAAGAGCCCGCATCAAAAGAATACATCGAAAAACAGATAAAAAGGATTGAAAACAAATTAACGCCCCTCCTCTCCAGCGAACTAAAAAGCCAAACCTTAGAGAATTCTCTGAGTAAAAAATCCGCTCAACAACTCTTTCAAAGGGTCGTCGAAGAATATGAGAAGGCGCTAGTTGAACCCGGAGAGGCTGTGGGAATCATTTCCGCCCAATCAATTGGAGAACCAGGAACTCAAATGACTCTGCGGACGTTTCACTATGCCGGAGTTAAAGAGAGAAACGTAACCCTAGGTCTTCCACGACTGATTGAAATTGTTGATGCGCGGAGACGTCCAAAAACACCGATAATGGACATTTACCTCGAAGAGGCATATCGTTCCAACAAGACAAAGGCAACGGAAATCGCAAGAGAACTTGTTTCTACGTCGTTAGGGGATATAGCCTCAAGAATATACATTGATTCCCTCCAATCCACTCTAGTCATACAATTGGATGCTTCTGTAATGAACGAGCGGGGCGTCACCAACGAAGACTTGGAAAACATCAAGGTTTCTAATTTTACAGTGAGCCTCGAACAAGAGAAAATCATTTTCACGCCTAAGGACATCAAGAGGCTGATAAAAATGAATGAGAAAGCCCCCACGCTTCTGGTCAAGGGGTGTAAAGGAATTCATCGGGCCCTAGTGTCTTATGAGGATGGTGAATGGATGATTACAACAGAAGGCTCTAACTTACCCAGTGTTCTAAAGGTTCTAGGGGTTGATACAGCTAGAACGATGACCAATGACGCCCATGAGGTCGCAGCAGTCTTAGGCATAGAAGCCGCTAGAAATGTGGTGATTAAAGAGGCGGGAGGCGTTTTAGATGAACAGGGGCTTGACGTCGACATCCGACACATCATGTTAGTCTCAGACATCATGTGTCAAACAGGGAAAGTTCGCCAGATAGGTCGCCACGGCGTCAGCGGAGAGAAGGCAAGCGTAATTGCAAAGGCTGCGTTCGAGGTAACGGTTGCCACCCTCGTCGATGCAGCTATAACGGGAAAGGTGGACACGTTCAAGGGCGCAACAGAATCAGTCATTGTCGGACAGAGTATCCCCATTGGCACAGGCTTGATTGAATTATACATGGGACATAAATCTTCATCTACAGAGACTTAATGCTAAAAACGAAAAGGAGAAGCTGAAGGAGAAAACCAGATATGATTGATTTCGAAAAAGTGATAAAAACAACAAATAAATCAGGTAAAATGTTTTTAGGCTTCAATAAAGCGATGGAAGCAGCTCAAAGTGGAAAGGCAGTTGCCTTAATTATTGCTTCCAACTGTCCTCAAGGCAACCTACAACAGCTCATGCACCACGCCGCTCTCTCGAAAATGCCAGTACACAAATATCCAAGCAGCAGTGCAGATTTAGGCATGATGTGCGGCAAACCCTTCGCTGTGTCTGCAGTGACTATACGAACGCTGTCGGATTCCAGCCTCCTCAAATCATTAAAAGAGACCTAGCTTAAATGTAGTAGATGCGAAAGTAAATATACTAGTTTGAAAATCTCTAATAGAATCGACGTGAAGAAAAAGGTTAAATCATGACTCAGAAAATTCGGTTGACAAGCGACGAAATGAGTTACATCGCGCTGTTTGAAAACGTTACAGGAGCTGTGGCAACCGACTGCATAATTGACGAAGAGCGGAATAGAATCATTTTTGTAGTGAAACCTGGCGATGTGGGGTTGGCCATCGGCAAACACGGGTCACGAATCAAGCTTGTAAAAAACATGGTCCAAAAAGACATCGAAATCGTTGAGTACGCGGATAATCCAGAAGCTTTCATACGGAATTCCTTTGCTCCCGCTAGAATCAAAGAGATACGTATAACTGACAGACTTGACAACAAGAAAGTGGCTGTTGTAATGGTTGAGAATAAAGATAAAGGTATCGCCATTGGTAAAAGTGGTAAGACAGCTGAAAGAACTCGTTTCCTCGCAAAACGATATTTCCAAATTGACAACGTAGTGATAAGATGAGAGAGAAGACGTATTGATGTATCTTTCATCAGATTTGCTATATACGAGGTTTTACCTTAACTTCAAATAGAATAGAAACGTCAGCTTGAAAGATTTTATTTAACGAGAGCAGACTTCTAAAACTAGGATAATTTTCTATGTATCTTTTCTTTTGACTCATACTTTTTATTCGTTCATAGCACGTTAAAACATATTATGAATTATTTTGTGAACGCAAGCAAACTATTTTGAATTTACAGTTTTCTATAAGAACTGGTTTAAAAAACATAAAGCCTAGAAATTAATAGGAGTGCGTTAACCTTTATTGCATATTAAACTACTGCTGTATGTTAAGCTACTGTTGTATGTACAAGTCGATGAGTCTCTATCCATTCGTTCATCATAAGGAGGGGGCGTGAATTGAAAAAATATATTTTTGAGAAAAAGACTAAATTACGGCGTATTTCCTCAAAGACTTCGGAAAACGACTCGTTACACAGGTAAAACACACAGATATTATATTCGACATTTGACGTATTATTATTCGACATTTGTAGAAAACTTATAAATAGAACTGCTAGACTTTTACGAAAAGAGGGATTCCAAGATGATAGGTATCGCTGCTTATGGAGTATACATTCCAAGATGGAGGATTAAAGTCGAGGAAATAGCACGTGTTTGGGGTCACGACGCGAAAAGATATCGGGAAAGCCTTCTTATAAAGGAAAAGGCTGTACCCGCTCTTGACGAAGACACTGTCACACTCTCCGTGGAAGCAGCTCGAAACGCGCTAAAACGAGTACCAGAAATAAATCCAAAGGAGATTGGCGCCCTCTATGTGGGTTCAGAATCACACCCTTACGCCGTCAAACCGACAGCTACGATAGTTGCTGAGGCTATCAATGCAACGCCTTCCCTGACAGCTGCCGACCTCGAATTCGCCTGCAAAGCAGGGACAGCAGGTATCCAAGCCTGTATGGGCTTAGTCGAAGCAGGATACATTAATTATGGAATGTCCATCGGAGCAGATACTGCGCAAGCCAAGCCGGGTGACGTCCTTGAGTACGCTGCAGGTGCTGGTGCCGCTGCCTTCATCCTCGGTAAGGACGAGGTTCTCGCGGAAATCGAGGGAACCTACTCTTATACTAGGGACGTTCCAGACTTTTGGAGGAGGGACGGTTCAGCTTATCCGCAGCACGGTGGACGCTTTACTGGTGAAGAGGGCTATTTCGCGCAGACCATCAAATGTACGCGAGGATTAATGGAACGACTGGGAACGACTCCAGAGGAATATGACTACGCTGTTTTTCACCAGCCTAATGGGAAATATCCCTTGAGAGCAGCTGACATTCTGGGATTCAACAGGGAAAAAATCGTTCCAGGCTTAGTTGTGGCTGACGTTGGAAACACATACTCTGCGTCGTCCCTAATAGGCTTGGCTGCTGTTCTAGACCAGGCTGAGGCTGGTAGCCGTATTTTGATGACATCCTATGGGTCAGGAGCTGGATCCGACTCTTTTAGTATAGTCGTGACCGATAATATTGATGCAAAGAGACATTTGGCGCCTTCTGTAGATTATTATGTGAAGCGGAGGGCATACATTGATTATTCTTTTTACTCGAAGTTCAAGCAGCAGTACAGAGGATTTGGAGAATGACACTTAAAGTAAATGAATTCACGAAGCAAGATGTGGCCATAGTTGGAGTGGGTATTACGCCTTCTGGCGAACATTGGGACAAGGGCTTACGGGAATTGACAATCGAAGCCGGTTTCGCAGCGGCAGCAGATGCTGGAGTTCAAGGTAAAGACATCGACTTGATTCTCGTCGGAAACATGTCAGCAGGTATGTTCGTAGGCCAAGAACACGTTGCGGCCTTAGTCGCTGACTTCCTTGGGCTGAACCCAACCCCTGCCGTTCGCGTTGAAGCAGCCTGTGCCTCGGGTGGGGTAGCCTTTAAACAAGGGTGTTTGGCAATTGCTTCGGGCCTCTACGATTTGGTAGTAGTAGGCGGAGTTGAGAAGATGACTGACGTGCAAGGCAAATGGGCCACTTCTGTGTTGAGTGGAGCTATGGACTTCGAGTGGGAAGCCTATTTTGGCGCCACGTTCCCAGGGATCTATGCCCTGATGGCGAGGCGTTACATGCATGAATATGGTCTAACAAGGGAACAGTTAGCCGAGGTCGCAATCAAAAACCATTACCATGGAAGCCTCAACCCTCTTGCCCACTTCAGAAATAAAATTACATTGGATCAGGTTTTAACATCCAGACTCGTAGCTGATCCTTTGAGGCTTTTTGATTGTAGTCCTATCTCCGATGGCGCCGCCTGTGTTATCCTCACTTCTGCTGAAAAGGCTCGAAAATATACGGACACGCCCATCCTCGTTGACGCGTGTGTCCAAGCGTCCGACACTCTCACGCTCTTTGAAAGAAAGGATATATGCACACTCGATGCGACTGTCGAGGCTTCCCGAGAAGCCTACCGGCTAACCAAGACCTCTCCTAAGGACATCGATTTAGTCGAGGTTCATGATTGCTTCACAATCGCGGAAATTTTAGCTTTAGAAGATCTTGGATTCTGCAAGAAAGGTGAAGCAGGAACCCTTTATGATGAAGGGCAACTGTATGTCGGTGGATCCCTTCCCGTTAATACTGATGGCGGATTAAAGGCTTCCGGACACCCCGTTGGGGCAACAGGCGTGAAGCAAATTGTAGAACTGGTGAAGCAGTTGAGAGGGGACGTCAAATCGGGTCGACAAGTGAAGGGCGCTGAGAAGGCTTTAGCTCAGAATGTGGGAGGGTCTGGGGCAACAGCGGTTGTGACTCTTTTAAGGAGGGGCAACTAGTATGTCGATTCGAGGAGTAGCCTTTCACTGGAGACGATACAGAGAGCGTTATATTCTCATGGGCACGAAATGTGAAGTATGCGATAACATCTTTTTTCCTATGAGAAGTGTTTGTCCAAATTGCAGGCGAGACGGAAAACCGGTCTCCATCACCTTCTCAGGCATGGGTACGGTTCACTCTTTCACCGTCATCCGTATAGCCTCAGAGGGTTTTGAAACATTCACGCCGTACATTATTGGTTTAATTCAGTTGGAAGAAGGGCCTAAGGTGACATCTCAAGTCGTGGACTGTGATCTTGAAGATGTGTATATTGGAATGCCGGTTGAGACCTGTTTTCGAAAACTCAGAGACCAGGGAAAGGACGGAATAATCTGCTACGGTTTCAAATTCAGACCTTTAGATGACCTATTAAAAAATGAATAAAACAGAAAGAAGAAACAAAGTTCATTTAGTATACCGTAAATACATATGTTAAGCATTAATTTAATATCGGAAACTGAAAAACCATATTCTTTATTATGGAGGAACAGCAAAATCCATATATAATACTCCGTTAACCAAAAGATACGCAACATCGGGTGAATAATTACTAATGGGAAAATCCACTAAAGGCCTCTACGCTGCACGAACCCTGAAGAAAAAACGGAAGCACTTCAGGTGGAAATTCAGATACTATAAAAGAAGAGCTCTTCGGCTTGACATTAAGTCGGATCCTCTGGGAGGAGCACCCATGGGGCGCGGTATCGTTTTGGAGAAGGTTGGGGTTGAAAGCAAGCAGCCCAACAGCGCCATAAGAAAATGCGTTCGTATTCAATTGATAAGGAATGGGCGTCAAGTAACGGCCTTCCTGCCCGGAGACGGAGCGTTAAATTACATTGATGAGCACGACGAAGTAATGATTTGTGGGATAGGGGGTAGTCGTGGACGGTCAATGGGTGATATTCCTGGCGTGAGGTACAAAGTTATTGGAGTGAACGGGGTTTCATTGAAATCTTTGATTCTGGGGAAAAAGGAGAAGCCGATGAGGTAATTCCCCAAAAGTTGTTTTAAATGTATTAGTTTGATGGCTTTTATTACATGGGCTTAACGAGACGACAGAGCCACCCTTTCCATTTCATCTCTTTTTGAAACAGCGTGGCTTCGAGAGTCCCCTTCTGCGGCCGCAATGAGTTCGTCAGAGAGACATTCCTCTATTGTCTTTCGGTTTCCGAAAGCTGTACTTCTCGCGCCTTCCGTTAAAAATCTGAGGGCTAAATCCACTCTTCTCTGGGGCGAAATATCAACTGCTCTACGATATGCGATTCCACCGTATCCAATCCGCGTGGTGTCCTCGCACGGGGCACTGTTTTCAATGGCATCGACGAGTACTTTTATCGGGTTGTTGCCTGTTTTTAGATTAATGATTTCGAAAGCCATTTTAACGATGCTTATGGCTTTCGCCTTCTTGCCACAATTTCTTCCGTGGCGCATCATGCTGTTTGTTAATCTTTCAACGATGTTGACTTTCGACTTATCAAACCGTTTATGTTCGTGTCTACCCCCACTGTGGGGAATATAAATTGGCCTCAACTGAATGTATTGTTTCAATCCAAGGTCCTGCCCTTCAACACCATTAAAACCCCATTTTTCAAACAACTTTATTGTTTGACTTTCTTCAACGGGTTCTTCGATATTATCTGCCAATGAATCGCACCTTAACCAGTTGGTCTAGCCTTAAGTCTGCATATAAACTTTATCCAATTCAGAATTACTCCGTTACTTATTCTGATTTAAGAAAGAACGCGCGTTGCTATCAACATGTTTCCTAATGTGGAATCTCTTTTATAGAAAAAAATTTTTCTAGATGACCATATATATTATTTTTCTTCAATAACTTGCTGAAACCATCTTGCTCTAGAGATTTATTGTTTTGCGAGCAAGGTTTAACCGTCTTTTCAACATATACTTGCATATGGTCTACAAAGCGATAGCGTGATAGGGGTTTAATCGTAAAGTTTTATCTTAAACTACCTACTGCAGAAAAAGACGATGTATCGCTCAACGTCATCAAAGGAAAAGTTGAGTTAAAGGTAAAGACCTTTAACAAAATGATATATGTTCTTGTGAACATAGATGTCGAAAAAGCCTCCTTACAGTATAAAAAAGGCATACTTACCATCATTATTTCTAAAAAATCTCCTTAGATTAAAACTTGGAACATAATGCCCCGGTAAGGAGTGGGGCCTTCATAGCAGAGATTTGAACATTGACTCCAATGATTATGTAGACCTTATCTGTACCGTACACTTTACACGATGGAGCATTAATGACGCCTATGAATCTAACCCGTTCTATCACCTTAGGATATATATTTTATGAACTCGATTTGCGACGCTTCAGAAAACTAAGCACAGTCTATCTACTATCCTGTCCTAGACCCGCCTCATGTAACGACTTCTACGAATTCATCGCGGTCACAAATGCTCTGGAAAACGTAGATGCTAATATTTGGTTAATAGATATGACAGAACAAGAAATGAGACAAAGAAGCAGTTAGCAGTACGACTCCTTTCGAGAGATCGAATATTGGTCTTTAAAGATGTCGTTATGCAGTTGAAAACCCAATTCTGGGAACGGGGTTTGAAAGAACGGGTGTTATAGATTTCAAGGAGAGAAATAACACAAAATCTACGATTTTCCCTTCGGTTTGACGTGGTATGATAGATAAAAGGAACGCCTTGATGGTCGTACGGCTGACATGGATTGCATCAAAGAATCTAAACCGAAGGGAAAATTCCTAAGATACTTATATTCGTCAGAGTCGTTCGCGTTGAAGGTCTAAAAGACTTGTTACGAAGTCCTCTTCACTTCCGTGAGACGATGCTACTCTTTAATTTATCATTCGCTAAGCCAACTCTCATCTGGAAAGTTGCTCTTCAATTATTCTGATTCCTTCAATTAATCCCGTATCCATTGGAAAACGGGTTCTAGTTGCATGGGGAGGAAATCGAAGAGCAAAACTTTTTAATATTAGCGCATTGACTGTACATACTTCCAACACGATAGAAGTTTATATAGGATTACTAAAATATAAAGGGCGATGACGAATGAGCAGTGCAAAACCCCATTTAAACGTCGTAGTAATGGGTCACGTAGACCATGGAAAGAGTACAACAATAGGCCACCTCTTTTA
>JAZFSF010000198.1:0-8734 GCA_036446055.1 Bathyarchaeia archaeon
AGAAGGGTCGAAACGACGTTGTGTTCATACCAGCTTACGAGGAAGCCGTGTGCGCTCACATGAAGTTGCATACCCTTGAAAAGGTTTACCTCTCACTGAAACATATGCGGTATGAGGTAACGGTTCCTCCAAAAATAATGGCTTTAGCCAGAAACGCTGTTGATGTAATGCTAAACACCAGGGAAACCTTGTCCTGATCAGCCGCCACCAATGGGCGGAATTATGGCCACGACGTCCCCATCCTTTAATTCGGTCTCCAAGCCACAAAGACTCTGAGCCCCCACACCATTAATCAGAAACTTAATGGAAGGATCGATTATTCCGCTTTCCGTTACATGAAGATACGTAAATGCTGTTGTTCCATACTTAATGGATATGGTCTCAAGGAGTTCCGCCAGGTTGCTTCCTTCCATTAGCTCCAATCCATCTTCTCGTGTTCCCACTAACTCGCGCAAGGTGGTAAAGTATCTGACTTTGATGTTCATAATCTTTACATCCAGGACAGATTTGAAGCGATTCGACTCTGCCTTAAAAAGATTTATTCTGTAGCGGTGTTTTAAAAAATTACTGTTTCCGAAAGAGGGACGCTGTTGGACAAGAGAACCCAGAGATTTATGTTCGATATAACGCTCTTTAATCCCCAAAGGTAGCGAAGACAGTAGTCTATATCCATGAAATAATATGTTTATAGAGTGACGCCCAAACCTTTTTTAAAGACAAAAAAAAGTCAATAGTTACCATCAAAATGGGAGTGGTCTCATGTCCCAAGAATACAAGATATACATTGACGGAAAATACTTCCCAAAAAGTGATGCCAAAATCTCTGTCTTTGATCACGGTCTTCTATATGGCGACGGAATATTCGAAGGAATACGATCCTATGAAGGCGCGGTTTTTCGATTAGACCAGCACCTCACTCGTCTCTTCCAATCAGCGAAATCCATCGACCTCCAGATACCTCTGAGCTATAAGGAATTTAAAGAAGCTATCCTCAAAACCCTTCGAATAAATAAGTTAACTGATGCCTACATTCGAGTGATCGTGACGAGGGGCGTTGGGACCTTAGGACTCACACCCGTTTCTTGTCCTCTTCCAACCATAATCATAATAGCAGACTACTTGAAACCACTTTTTGAAGGCGTAAATGTCAAAGCGGTCGTCGCCTCCACAAGGAGAAACGCCGTAACCGCTTTGAACCCCATGATTAAATCCTTGAACTACCTGAATAACATTCTCGCGCGCCTCGAAGCAATAAAAGCGAAAGTAGACGAGGCAATCATGCTGAATCAGAATGGAACCGTTGCGGAAGGCACCGGCGACAATGTCTTCATCGTGAAAGATGGAGTCGTCATAACCCCCCCACCCACAGCTGGCATACTCATTGGAGTGACAAGAGAAGTAGTCATCGCCTTAGCGAGCAAAGAAAGGATACAAGTTTTAGAGAAAGACTTCACCGTCCACGAGGTGTATAACGCTGACGAAGCTTTCTTATCGGGCACTGCTGCCGAAATTGTGCCCCTCGTTGAAGTCGACGGAAAAAAGATTGGCAACGGAGACGTCGGACCAATAACATCGAAACTAATTGAAAACTTCAAAAAAATACGAACCATAGGAACTCCCATATACCCTGAACACAGTTAAACGTCAGTAAGACCCCCCAAAAGCAACTAGCAAATGCGTCTAAACACAGTAACAAAAAACAGAAGTAATGAATATCTTTTTTTGTGTAGTAATGAATGAGTAGACTAAACGTTTTTTTAATTCGTTCAACAACTTCTTGAAACTGCGAACATTATGCAAACGGGATATACAAGAACGAACATAAAGCTGAAGTGCTCAGAAAAGGTTTTAACAATCGCGGTCTACGCTGAGGAGAAAAAGTACTGTAAAAAGATAGAACTTCTCGCAGAAGTCGATCCAAAGGTTTCTAAAGCAAACTACAAGAACGATGTTCTAGACATAATCTTGACCAAAGTTACAAAGAAAAACTTGAAGGGCAAATCAATATCAATCGACTAAAGGACCCCTTTTTTCTCGACGCCTCAGGAGGATGCACTTCCACACCCTTTTTTAAAGAACACCGATTTCGTTTTCAAGGGCAGAACATTACGCGCCATCACTTTGAAGAAAGTACAGGACAACAACACTAAAAATCACGTTTTTTATAAAAAAAGTGACGTAACTGTTTTTCCTTATCCGCCATGAGAAACAGGGATGATAGCGATTTCATCGCCGCTTTTTAATTTGGTTTCAAGCCCAGATAACACGCTGATTTCTCGTCCGTTTACAAGAATAATGAAATTTGACGTCGGACGGGGTGGATCACCCGATAAGATGTCGACGAGGCCTTCATAGGCGCTCATTGCGTTCCGGAGAAAATCCAGCATCGTTATGCCTTCGTCAACTTCGACATCACGTTTTTTCTCAAGGGCGTTGTTCAAAACGACCCCAATGAATTCAAGTGATATCTTCATGAATTCCCTCCGCTAATCGTTAAGCGAATTCTTCTCCAATGATGCCTGTAACAAATGTTAAAGCCATCTTCATCAAGTGCTTTGCTTCCGTTAAGGCATCCTCTTTATCTGAATCACTGGTTTTTACAGTTCGTATTTGAATGAGCCACTCGAGGTGAGCTAAAAAACGCAGAAATGAATCTCCATCACGGACTCCCTCTCGCAAGGCGTTTCCGACAAAAAAAGCCACATACGAGGGATCTCCAAGGCCATAATAGATTGCCAGTTGCATTTTTCTCATAGAGAGAACAGCGAGGTTAACGCTCAGAGAAGATATAGGCGTGATTTCGGCTTTTGAAAGATCAGATTCGGCTTCTCTCATGTATCGAATAGCCCAGTTTTTCCGGTATTCATCGACTAGAAGACGCAAGCGTTACGTCTCCACTTCATACCCCACTTCATCGTTTTCATGTAAATTGCAGTATCCCGTTATATATCCCGCAAGTTTATTTCTAAGGGTCTTGGTTGAAATCACGACCTCTTCAACGAGTTTTTTGTTTTCCTGAAAATCCGTTGTAAACCTTTTGGGATATTTCTTCAATATTTCTTCAGCAAGTCTCTTCGTCTTGACTCTTCGAGATTTTCCCAATTTCTCTTTTCCTCTACATCCTTGATTTCGTCTTTGAAACTAAACGCGTAAGCATTTGGTAGGGCATATGTTATTAACATATGTTTAAAAACCTTGTTAATGCATTCGAAAAACGAAGCCTTGGAAATTGTACCTTTATGTTCTGTTGTCTGTGAAAAAAGCTGAAAGGGTTTTTGATAGTGGAGATGATGAGAAGCACTAGGTTTCAATTATTTTTCAAAAAAAAGAGGTTTGATGTGGAAAGTCGTATCTTCAGGGGTGAGTATGTTTCGAGAAGTTTTTGGACGTTGAACTCTTGAAGATGCGTTCTATGTGCATGAACTAATCACATAGTTCATGAGCTTTATAATCCGTGAGAGATCGAGAGGTTTTTGATTATTATAGTACTGTCACGGATTTTGCTAAGTTTTTCGGCTTATCAGGGTCACAGTTATGGGCCAGCGCCATGTAGTATGCAAATAGTTGCAGAGGGATTACATATGGGATCGGTGACAGAATTTCAGGGATACCTGTTGGAATCTCAAAATAGTCATCGACTAAGTTCTTTACTTCTTGGTCTTCTTCGTCTAAGACGGCGATTATCTTTGCTCCTCGAGCCTTCATTTCCATGATGTTCCCGATTATAGCTTTCCTAGTATCGTTCTTTGGACAGATGAATATTGCTGGAAATCCTTCTTGAATCAAGCTGATGGGTCCGTGTTTACTCTCACCTGCTGGATACGCAATTGAAGGTATGTAAGCAAGCTCTAAAAGCTTCAATCGACCTTCTAAGGCGGTTGCCGTGTTGATGCCTCTGCCCAGGAAATAGAAGCACTTCGCTGCTTTATATTTCTCCACGACATCCTTAACTTTTTTCTCTTGAGTTTTGATTACTGTCTCAACTACATGCGAGATTTCATGCAGTTTGACTTCGAACTCATCGATTCGTTCTTGTGACACCTTACCCCTGACCTCCGCTAGGGATAAAGCCAGCTGAGCTAGCACCAGTAACTGGGAAGTAAAGGTTTTGGTGGCGGCCACACCTATTTCTGGCCCTGATTGTTGACAAATGTAAGCGCGGGAAACCCGTGTCAGGGTGGAACCGATGCTATTTGTTAATCCTAGAATGGTGGCTGCCTTGAATCTGGCATGGTCGATGGCGTTGAGGATGTCCGCGGTCTCCCCTGATTGACTAACCGCAAGGATAGTGCTCTCGATGTTTACGGCATTACCATATTGTTCAATGAATTCGGAGGCAATGATGGGGTGAGTGGAGAGGTTACAGAGGCTGGAGAACATGTAGGTAGCAGCGAGACATGCGTTGTAGGACGTTCCACAAGCAAGCAGGTAAATCTCTCTGGATCGATCTAGAAAAGTAGTGATCAATTCAATGTATCTCCGCTGAAGCCTTACGGCGTCTTCCAGGCATCGTGGTTGCTCATGAATCTCTTTCAACATGAAGTGGGGGTAACCCTGCTTTTGAGCCAGCTCCACGCCCCAAGTAATGGTTCTTAACTCTCTTTGAATCGGAGTCCCGTCGCTGATTCGTACGAGGTTAATCGTGTTCGCGGTGAGGATGCCCAGTTCTCCGTTTTGAACATCTAAAATCTTGTTCGTTAAGGGGAGAATCGTTGGAATGTCCGATGAGATACAGGAGTCAATGTCCGAAGTGCCGATGACGATGGGGCTTTTACTTCGAGTGCAGATGATTTTATCGGGCTCATTGGCGTGGATTATAGCGAGGGCATAGGAGCCCTCAAGCCGTTTCATAATTTCACGCACCCCGTCCACAAAAGCTAAGCCTTGCTTCATGTAATCTTCGATGAGATGGGGGATGACCTCCGTATCTGTTCTAGAAGAGAAAAGGTGTCCCCTGGCAAGTAACTCGTCTTTCAAGTCATTAAAATTCTCGAGGATTCCGTTGTGTACAACTGCAATTTTTCCTTCACAATCTGTATGAGGATGAGCGTTATTCATCAAGGGAGCGCCGTGGGTGGCCCACCGTGTGTGACCGATACCTATCACCCCGTTGAGGGCGTTTAAATCCAGTTTTTTATGAACGTCATCAACGCATCCACTATCCTTTTTTATCTGTAACAGCCCATCGGAAATTGTCGCCACGCCGACGGAGTCGTATCCTCTATATTCTAGGCGTTTAAGCGCCTGATGGATGATAGGCGCTGCCTTTCCTTCTCGAAGCACACAACCAAATATTCCACACAACACCCATTTCTCCTCAGAAAATTTCACGTAAATATACGTCACATCAGTCTTTAAGATTCCTCTTTAAAACATTTATGAATCATTTCCTTTTCAAAAAGACTTTTCTCTCTTGATTTAGCCTGACGTAGCAATGACGAAACACAAACAGAATCACGAGGGTTTTAAGGGTGGGATATTAATTATGGTGAAAGGCGAGTGTGTTGAAGGTTAGAGAAGGCGACTTCGTGGAATCCAAGGAGGGATGGATCTTTGACGTTAAAGGCTTGATACATCCCCCAGACGGAGTCATAGCCTTCGTGAGATATGTTCCCAGTGAACAGGGAGATAGAATACGAAGAGGCGTGAAATATCGAAAGTTATACGCTTTATCGGAACGCTATGATTTTCTCAGAAAACATAACTCGCAATACCTCCGTTACAATAAAACTTTAGATGCGTGGTTAAATGAAGTGCCCGTGAACGACGTGGCTCACCACTATAAACCTCAACAAAAAACACGTCATCTTCTCGGTAACAATCATCTAGATGCGGTAGAGATGCAGACCCTTGACTTCATCAAACTGTTAAACGATGTTGCTCACATCTCGTTTGAGCACTTCGGCGTCTCGGGCTCGGTCCTAGTTGGATTACATTCAACCCAGTCTGATATAGATCTCATCGTTTATGGAACGGAGAATGCTATGGCTGTTCACGTAGCTTTGAAGAACCTTCTCCAAGAGAAAGAGATGGTTACGACTTTCGGGCGAGAGGGGTTACGCAGTCGATATAACCAGAGACAGAGAAGCACACCCGTCTCCTTTAACGACTACATATTCCACGAAGCAAGAAAAACCTTTCAAGGCTTCTTCGGAGGACGGGAGTTTTTCATTCGTTACGTAAAAGAGTGGAGAGAAATAACGGAGCAGTATGGAGACACTGTATACCGGAATGCGGGAGACGCCACCATCAAAGGACGCGTTGTTGATGCCTCTGAAAGCCTCTTTACGCCATGCACTTATGCTCTGGCTGACGTTGAAGTAATGGCGGGAAAAAGAGGGCTTATAACCGAAGTCTCTTCCTTTCGCGGGCGGTTCTGTGACCAAGCTACAACGGGTGAGTGGATTTTGGCCAAAGGTAAATTGGAAAGAGTTACAACTCACGGGCAGACCCACTATCGATTGTTGTTAGGTGGTAGTCCTGAGGACTATATGGTTACCCTTCATGAGGGAAATGGTGAGTGGGAGCAGGGAGTTCCATGAGAGGCTTTCTGGACCGGGATTTCCTAAAGACAGTGGAAGGCTTCTTCTTCTGCGTGGTTGGAGGTACTCATCCTAGGAACCGCGTAATATCATATCTAAAGTACGTTCCTTCCTGCGAGGGTCGCTGGGGGCGACAAGGAGAGAGCTATTCACGAACGATGCCGAACTACACTATTCCCAGCCTTGCGGCCAACCTACATATGCTGTCCAAGCAGTATCCTCAATACATCTTTCACTCTCGAACTCTGAACGTTACAATGTCAGCAGTTCCCAAACGGTTCGTAGCAGAGCACTACGTTCCAGAAAAACAACTTAAACACCTCTTCTCAGCGGAGGAGGTGGATCCTCTCCAAGACACAGCCTTACAACTGGCGTCCCACCTCTCCCAAGAGACATCTATTCCCAAAGACCATTTTGGCATAACGGGGTCAATTCTAACCAACATTCATCAACCCACGTTCTCTGACATAGATCTCGTCGTGTACGGGCGTGACGAGGGGTGGAAGCTCAAACGATATCTCCAACGGGAGTTTGAAGATGGCAACAGTGTACTGACAAGGCATCGTGGAGAAGCGGTAACAAAATTACTGGAGAAGTGGCTGAACAAGTATCCCCTCACTTTGAACGAGGCCGCGGAAATCTTTAGAAGGCGATGGAACTACGGATTCTTTAAGAAAATCCCCTTCTCCATTCATGTTGTGAAAACGAGAGGGGAATTTCTAGATGTTTATGGAGATAAACGGTACAACCCACTTACACTCGTGGAGGGAAAAGCGAAAATAACGGATGTGGAAAACTCCCTAGTCCTCCCATGCACGTATGACGTAGATTTTCTTGAAGTTTTGAAAGGAGGTGTAACCGTTGAAAACATCGTCTCTTATGACGGGTTCTACGGAGGAATCTATGATAGTGGAGACGTGGTCAAGGTGAGGGGGAAACTGGAAAAAGTATGGGACAAACGACATAGGCGCGTTTATCACCGAATTGTAGTGGGATCCCTAGAGGCACATGGAAAAGACTACATTAAACCAATCCTGTGACATGAAGTGGCTTCAGTGATGGCTAGAAGGAGGATGTGAATACATGAAGCCCACGAATCTACACGAGCGTTAAAGAACCACGTATATGTCTAGAATTCAACAAGTCTCTCTCAGCTCCATTGTCACCTGTTTTTAAGTGAGGGGGAAAGCGTTCTTTGGCTAGCTAGCTAAATTGGGGGTTCATTCTTTACCATATTCAGCAAAGGATTCACGAGTACCCAAATAAGTCTTCGATTCAATAATCCTGAATTTTTCTAGTCCTTCATACTCGAATTTGGCGCGCTTCTCAAGAGCTTCTAGGCTTGGCCATTCCTCAATCCCAATATAATTCCACTCTTCGTTTGACCAACGGCAGTCAATCATCATCAAGACTTTGCACCCAAGTTCGTCCAAATTCTTGCGATCCTTAACCATGAACTCTATCTTTTCCTCTTCTGATAGCTTATAAAACGCTTCCTTGATTTTGGCGAAAAACAATCTGATGATAGGTTTTTTCTCAGCCATCTTACCACCCCTTCTATTATTTTTACCAGATGCCTGTTAGTGTCTTACATTATTTTATTATATATGTTATATAGTGGATTTGGGACTAAAATTTAATTATAATTTTAGCTTTCCCACTCTTGTTTTTGGTTTTATCTAGGTAATTTGGTATGTGATAGTGAAAGTACCTAGGTAATTTAGAGTGGAACACTATTTACGCCAAAACAAAGGAAATTTCTGCATATAAGCTAGCTAGCTTGATACTTCGAATTAAATGGTTAGGTGAGTCCTAGAAGTCGGGAGGGATTCTTTTTTGTCATTACTTCGATCTCCCGTTCACTAATGCCTAGCTTCATCATCAAGTGAATGAAATGCCGCATGCCCTCGATGGGATGTGGGCTCCTCCATTGGCCGAAGTCAGTGGCCATGACACAGCGGTCAGCGCCCACACGCCGTATGGCCTCCACCATGAGCGTGGGGTCGTAGCTCTGTCTGAATGGCATCAGAGCGTTGAAGCAGTGTTCCATTACTGCGCCCATCTCAGCCATTTTCATCTGATCCTCTATGGACCATGTCGTAGCCTCCCACTCGGGATGGGTTACAAGAATTTTCTTGACACCTTCGTCCTTCGCGGCCTTGATAAGGGCAAAAACCTCCTCGAGAGAGATG
>JAZFSF010000199.1:0-2740 GCA_036446055.1 Bathyarchaeia archaeon
TACATTTATGAGTTCACTAGACAATATCATCATCCACCTTTGTTTTGATGTGGATGAAACTTTTTTATGATGGCTGGATCAATCCTCGCAAGTTCAGACTCAGGAAGTATCGATAGAAGTTCCCAGCCAATGTCCAGAGTTGTCTCTATGTCTCGATTTTCGTCGAAACTCTGTCCTATAAACTCCCTCTCAAATCTATCTGCAAATTGGATGTAGAGTTTGTCGACACCCATCAAAGCAGCTTCACCGGAGATCAAAGCAGTCTCTCGTAAAACTTTCCCCTCAGAATAAGCATAGTAAAGTTGGTCAGATAGTTGTTTGTGGTCTTCCCTCGTTCTATTTGAACCGATCCCTTTATCCATCAATCGAGAAAGGGATTGCAGGGGATTTATGGGGGGATATATGTTCCTCTTATACATATCCCTATCCAAGATAATCTGGCCCTCTGTGATGTAGCCGGTTAGATCTGGAATCGGATGTGTTATGTCATCATCTGGCATTGTCAGAATAGGTATTTGTGTGATGGAACCACTCTTTCCGCGGATTCTACCTGCTCGCTCATATATGCTAGCCAAATCAGTATACATATAGCCTGGATAACCACGTCTTCCTGGAATTTCAATTCGGGCAGCGGAGATTTCACGTAGGGCTTCACAGTAGTTGGTCATATCAATGAGAATTACAAGCATGTGTAAGTCTTGCTCAAAGGCAAGGTACTCAGCTGTAGTGAGTGCTAATCTCGGAGTTAGGATCCTTTCGATAGCTGAATCTTCAGCTAGGTTGACAAACATCACTACTCGATTAAATACACCCATTTTCATAAAGTCGTCCCTGAAAGATCTGACTTCATCAGCAGTCATACCTAAAGCTGCAAAGACTATGCTAAAATCACTCTCTTCACCTCTTACCCTTGCATGTCTAACAATCTGAGAGGCTATGGTTTTGTGAGATAATCCAGCACCTGAGAATATTAGTAATTTCTGTCCTCGGACTAAAGCATTCATGCCATCGATGACCGATAGTCCAGTCTGGATGAAATCTTTTGGTATTGCTCGTGAATATGGATTAATTGGAGCACCATGAATATCCCAAAAATCGTCTGGACTTATTTCAGGTCCCCCATCTGCAATCTTGCCGCTTCCAGTAAACACCCGTCCTAGCACATCCATCGAGACGGGTAATTTAATAGTATTACCTGTAAAACGAACGGACGTTGTTTTAATATCCAGATTGGAAGTACCTTCAAAGACTTGTACAATAGTAATATCTTCACTTACATCAATAACTTGGGCTGTCCTTTCTTCACCGTCAGGAGTAAACACTTCCACTAGTTCTCCGTAACCCACACCACCTAGAGACTCTATGAAAAGCAAGGGACCTGTAATCTCTTTAATTGTGAAAAATCTTCGAGCGGCATAATCAGGTTCACTCATGTCAATTTACGTTCCTTTACATCCTGTATGAGATTATCAAATTGTTCATCAATATTCTTTTCAAGTTTTAAGCTTGCATCATTAAAATCTTTAGAGGGGATGAGTTTCATTCGCTTTAGTTCTTCTTTCACGGCTATAGCTAATACTTCAACCAGAGGTACTCCATTTTCAATAGCAAGCTTAGCTCTCTCGGAAAACTTCAATATTACCCTAAGCATCTTGTATGTTTTTTCAATGGGACAATACATATCTATAGGGTGGAAAGCATTTTGTAGTAAGAAATATTCGCGGATTATTTTTGCTATCTCAAAGACAACGCGTTGTTTATCTCCCAGAATCTCTGCACCAACTAAGGACACTATTTCCCTCAACTCTTCCTCTTCTTTGAGTAGTGAAATAGCCTCATTACGAAGTTTAGACCAGTCAGAACCAATTGTTTTATACCATTTTTCAAGTATCTGCGTATACTCAGAGTGACTCATATTCCAGTTAATAGCGGGAAAATGTCGTCGGTGAGCTAAATTAAAATCAAGAGCCCACATCACCTTAGTAAGTCTTAGAGTACTTCGCGTAACAGGCTCAGAAAAGTCACCACCTGGAGGTGAGACAGCGCCTAGTGTTGTTATTGATCCAAGAGCCTCCTTATGACCTAAGATCTTCACATAACCAGCTCTTGCATAGAATCCAGCAAGCTTAGAAGCAAGATAAGCGGGATAACCTTCCTCACCAGGCATTTCTTCTAATCTACCTGATATCTCACGAAGAGCCTCAGCCCATCTCGATGTAGAATCTACCATAAGTGTGATATGATAGCCCATGTCTCGATAATATTCGGCGATAGTAACTGCAGTGTAGACACTGGCTTCCCTAGCAGTTATAGGCATATCTGAAGTGTTAGCTATGATAATAGTTTTGGCCATAATCGGGTGACCAGAACGATGATCCTTTAACTTTAAAAATCTCTCCACAACATCAGCCATTTCGTTCCCTCGTTCACCGCAACCTACAAGGATAACAATATCGGCATCAGCCCATTGGGCAAGTGACTGTAATAGAACTGTCTTTCCAGTCCCAAATCCACCAGGTATCATTGCAACTCCACCCTTCGATAAGGGGAAGAAAGCGTCAATCACCCGTTGACCTGTCAACAATGGAATATCTGTGGGTAAAGTCGAGGAATAAGGTCTAGATTTACGTACAGGCCAAGTGTGCATCAAATATAGTGTTTCATGACCCTCTATAGTCTTGACCTCGGCTAATGGATCAGTCACCGTATATTTTGCTTCAAGAACTATATCTTGTATTAC
>JAZFSF010000200.1:0-2141 GCA_036446055.1 Bathyarchaeia archaeon
GAGGAAATCCAGCGTATTCGAGAGATGGTTGAACTTCCCCTACGGCACCCTGAACTTTTCCAAAGGCTTGGGATAGAGCCCCCAAAAGGAGTACTGTTACATGGTCCTCCTGGATGTGGAAAAACCCTTTTAGCTCGGGCAGTTGCAAACGAATCTGAGGCTAACTTCTATTCAATAAACGGTCCAGAGATTATGAGCAAGTTTTACGGTGAATCTGAGGCTAGACTCCGTGAAATGTTCCAGCAGGCTCAGAAAAATGCTCCCAGCATCGTTTTCATCGATGAGCTTGACGCCATCGCGCCTAAAAGAGAAGACGTGACTGGGGAAGTGGAAAGACGGGTTGTGGCTCAGCTTCTCGCTTTGATGGATGGACTTGCGGGAAGAGGATACCTCATTGTCATAGGCGCCACAAACAGACCTGAAGCTCTCGACCCGGCTTTGAGAAGACCTGGACGTTTTGACCGGGAAATAGAGATAGGCGTACCCGACAAAAAAGGACGATATGAAATACTGCAGATTCACACTAGGGGTATGCCCCTGACAGACGATGTTGATTTGGACAAGCTCGCCAAGATATCTCACGGTTACACGGGAGCAGACATGTCGGCTTTGAGCCGCGAAACTGCCATGAAAGCGTTGCGTAGATATCTGCCCGAAATAAACCTTGAGGAAGAGCGTATTCCCCCTAGCGTTCTGGAAAAACTGGAGGTTCGAATGGAAGACTTCCTAAACGCGTACCGGGAGATCACACCGACAGCCATGAGAGAAGTCTACATAGAAGTGCCTACTGTTCGCTGGACGGACATCGGCGGTTTGGAAGAAGTGAAAGAGGATCTTAAAGAGGCTGTAGAGTGGCCCATCAAAAACCCAGAAGTTTTGATCGAATGGGCATACGTCCGCCAAAGGGTATCCGACTCTATGGGCCTCCTGGATGCGGTAAGACCTTGTTGGCTAGGGCAGTGGCCACAGAGAGTGAGGCAAATTTCATAACCATAAAGGGTCCTGAAATCTTTTCTAAGTGGGTAGGCGAATCAGAGAAGGCTATTCGAGAGGTTTTCCGGAAGGCAAGGATGGCTTCGCCATCTGTCATATTCTTTGACGAATTCGAATCTCTAGTTCCCGGAAGAGGCATGGGTTACGCCGACAGTGGAGTCACAGAGCGGGTCATCAGCCAACTTCTAACGGAGATGGATGGGCTCGTCTCTTTGGAGGATGTTGTCATTATCGCTGCAACAAACAGGCCCGACATGGTTGATCCTGCGATTCTTCGACCGGGAAGGTTCGACCGTTTGATTTACGTTCCAGAACCCGGAAAAGAGAGTAGGTTGGTGATCTTCAAAATATACACCAAAAAAATGCCGTTGGCAAAAGATGTGGATATGTCCCAGTTAGTCATCTCGACGAAAAAGTATTCTGGGGCGGACATTGAGGCACTTTGTAGAGAGGCTGGACTGAATGCCCTGCGGAGGGACATAGATGCCAAGGAAGTTGATGCTAGTGACTTCAAGAAAGCCATGGAAAAGATTGGTCCATCTATAATGCCAAACATGGAGGCATGGTACAAGGGCTTCATGAAGCATGTTCGTCAGTTGAAGAAGCCCACGACACCTGTGGCATAGTAACAATTCAGGAGTGCAAGATGGTATGATGAAAACTTGGAAACCTCATCCCCTCTATACGCAGATAAAAGAGTTTCTGAAGAGGAAAGGACCAATGACCGATGTTGAGTTGTATGATTTGGTGAAGGGGACTCATGAATGTGTAGGATTCAGCGAACTGAACAAGACTCTGATGAGAATGGAAATTGAAGGAAGAATATATGTGTCAACTCGCAGCAAAGGGAAAAGAAGAGTTGAATTAACCGAGCAAGGATAAAAACTGCCATTGAGCCTCTTCGTAGCTCAGCCTTTAACCCGTATCTGGTGGTGCAGAACTTTGGGTGTAAATTTGAGAGTGTTGCTGCCTAAAACAAAGGTTGATTTCAATAGCCTGAGCGGAAAGTCTGTAGCTATTGACGCATATAATGCCCTTTACCAGTTTCTGGCAATTATCCGCCAGCCAGACGGAACACCATTAATGGATCGGTCCGGCAGGATAACAAGTCATCTTAGTGGGTTGTTTTATCGAACCGCCAAACTAGT
>JAZFSF010000201.1:0-3537 GCA_036446055.1 Bathyarchaeia archaeon
AAATAGCAGCCAGCCAATTAGCAATACGATCGATAGTAAAAAGAGGTAGAGGCGTTCCAAGAATAACCAAGAATTACCTCAGAAGAGTACGTGACCGTGCTATAAGTACGGATGCTAATATTATTACTGCTAGCATGGTCGAAGAAACGTTCAAGGAACTTGGTATTGATGACGAGGGATTCAGTGAGGTGGAAATAAAGATACTGAAAGCATTGTACGATACTAAAATTCCTATTGGTCTCGATAACTTATCTGTGATAGCAAATGAATCGCCGAAAGCATTACAAGCTTCGTCTGAGCCTTATCTCATTCGAAAAGGATACATAATCAGAAGTGGCAGAGGCAGGTTAATAACTGACATGGGTAAAAAATATCTTGAAGAAACTGGATATGTTGGTAAAAAGCGTACAAAAGTGGACATACCAACAGACTATCAAAGATTTTAATAATGTAACCATTATACTAGTAGAAAGGAGAAGATTATGCCTTCTTGGTGGTAAATTTGATAGATGGCTAAGGACAAGTTTAAATATGACGTTATAAAAGAGAGTTCAGTGGAAGCCTATGAGGAATTGCCCAAACATTTCTTGGCTGACACTCTGGAGGAGGCAGAGGAACTTTATAAGGAGTACTACGCCCTTCTGAACAACCTTTCGTACACCTATTCCCTTTCAGTTAACATAGATAAAAGTGATCTCTTTGGAGAGGCCTTAGTCGGTCTTGCACGCGCGAAGAGGGATTTTGATCCCAAAAGAAGTAGTAAGTTCAAGACATTCGCAATTTATAAGATAAAGAGTGCTCTCAATGAATATGTGAGGAAGAATTCGATGTCAATAACAGCTCCAGCGTATATCAGAAATGCAAACAGGCATTTAATGTTATTGAAAGATGCTTTCGAGTCGTGTGGCATGGACATTGAATGTCTACTAGAAGCATTTGATATCGGCAAACTCGAAACAGAACCGTTAAATACAAAATGGCTGAAAAAACGAGCTGATGATTTATTTAGCAAACTAACCAGAGGAGCAGAAAGAGCAGGTATAAGTGTTAAAGAACTAGTAAGAAGGGCCGAACACATACCAACGGATGTTAGATACGACGATTACATTGACGCTGAAGAAATAAGCTTACAAGAGGAAAGGCGTCTGGAAATGGCTTTGCTGATTGAAAACTTAAAGTCCCACCTTACAAAAACGGAAGTGCAAGTCTGTGAGGGCATCATGGAAGACAAGACTTATGAAGAAATAGCGTCAACGTTTGGACATAAGCCACCATGGGTCAACTTTCAATTGGATAAAATAAGGAGGAAGTTAGAGCATGAGATGAGGAGGTAAGATTGAACACTATACAAGTACTACAACGGCTCGATAGAGAGACATCAGCCAATGTGTACTTGGTGGGGGGATTTGTAAGAGACTTCGTAAGGAGAGAGCGAAACGATGATCTCGACACGGTGGTAAAAGGAGCAACCATCAAAAGTATAATTGGCTTTCTAAGTAAGTATGGGAAGACAAAGCTAATTGAACTGTCAAAAGTTGAAGACAGCTTCGGCGTGCAGGTTTTGTTGTTTCAAGCAAGGGGTGATAGTTTAATAGCGCAAATCAAACTACCAGCGAGGGGTAAGAAGCAGATTCAAGACCCCAATAATACACTTGGGCAGGATTCAACGCATCGAGATTTTAAAATGAATGCAATGTATCTGCCTGTAAATGCCAAGGTGAACAGTGAAATTATAGATCACCACAGCGGACAAGCAGATATAGCTAGAAGAAGAATAAGTGCAGTCGGTGATCCAATTGATAGGATGAAAGAACACCCTATCAGAATGATGAGAGCTGTCTCACTCGCCGCTCGGACGGAATTTGCATTAAGCGAAAGTGTATTGTTCGCTGTTAGATATTGTGCGCCTATGCTGAAAAAGGTGCATACCGACAACATCCGCAGAGAATTAAACCACGTGGTTCTTTGTAAACACCCATCTAAATATCTCAAATTAATGCATGTCCTTGGTCTGCTAGAAATAATCTTGCCGGAACTGGACGCATGTATTGGTATCGAACAAGAAAGAAAACATCATAGGTGGGATGTGTTCCAACATTGCATTTACACCTGCGATAACTTGGAGCCGGATTTAGTACTGCGGCTATCTGGATTGCTTCATGACATAGGCAAACCACTAACAAGGCATATTGTCGGAGGCAAAGGCATTACATTCCATAAGCATGAGATGACTGGAGTGAAGCTTGCCAAGAAATTACTCACTCGATTAGGCTACGACAACAAAACAAAAAAAGAAGTAACCAAGTGGATTAGATTGCACATGTACCACTACACACGTGATTACGGTGATAGTGCTATAAGGCGCTTCATAACGAAGTCAGGAATTGTAAAAGGAGATCTTGATGACATAGGTAATTTTCCACTGTTTAAAATAAGAGCTGCGGAGAGATTAGGTAATGGCTTCAAAAAGATACCTGTAACACTGAAGCAAAGAGACTTCGAAAAACGCATAGTGAAAGTCTTCCATGAGACAACCGCTTTCAAGGTAGATGATTTGGCAATTACCGGTAGGGAAATCATAGAAACTTTTAACCTCAAAGAGTCAACGCTAATCGGTAATATCAAGAGGCATCTGCTGAAGAAAATACTAGTAAATCAAGACCTGAATAATCGGGTTGATTTGATAAAGCTAACAGCAATTTACCTAAAAAGAGCAAAGGGAGGAGCCAAAAACCATAAAAAATAAAAAAGAATTGTAATGTGCAACCTTTGCGGGTGGAACGTGAACGGGAGAGAAGAGGATAAGCGGTCTCTTTGACGTAGAGGTATGGTGTAGACCTCGTTTATTCTCGCAAATCTTGCTAATTAACGTTCAGTGATCCTGTGAAGCTTACATAAGTGGGATGCTGGTTTTATATATAAGCGGACTCTAAGTGTGTAACTCAAGTAAGGATTTCGCGTATCATCGAGTGAGGGTATCTGAGTGGTGGCTTGCTAGGCTGTGTGCTGTATGTACACCCTTTCAAGTGGAACTCGGATAAATGGTTCAGGGAGGGCTGGGCAAGATTAGCTTGATGATACATGCTTTATGAACGGGGTGGGTGGGAGGTTGTAAAGAGACTTTACGCTGAGGATGAGTATTGTGTAATTCATTCTCCATAAGGCATTAGAGATGTCGAACGATATCGCACGAAAAACGAGGTCACCCGACCACGAAACATGGAAAGAAGTTTATATATTAATTGTCTAGATAGGGCTTATGTGGCCATCCCACATAGTCTTGTTTCAGATGGTTGCTGCGTTTGTTTAGCTTAGATCTATGACAAGTTGTATACTGTGCATACGAGGCGCACAAAGGAAGAAAGTGCGTCCTACGCCCAGTCCCTATGCTTGTCAAGTCTATGTAAGCGAGCATCTTGTAAGTTAGGTCTTATCGTATAGTTACGGCGCTAATACAACTTTCTTTGAGTGGTAGTAGACTCAGACACTGCTCAGGATGAGCTGCCATGATCAGCTTGCGATTAACATTGTGGACTC
>JAZFSF010000202.1:0-10495 GCA_036446055.1 Bathyarchaeia archaeon
ATTATCAATGGTTATTCTATTATACACCAATAGGTATTGAATTGTGTATTAATGCCTATTTATAATTCTTACAGAGTTCATAGTGTATGATTTGGCCCAATCTTGACCGAAATACATGTTTTGTTTATCTTCTGACTTCTTGCCATACAGGTTATTAGCCGCTCTACCGATCACATTATAAGAAGGATTCGGAATTTCCCTGTGTATTTCCCTAGCAATCATATTGGCAATAATCAAAGCACTGTATCTATCTTTTCTCATTCTGCCCTTCTTTCCGGTTCCAAGCTTGATCTCAGGAGTATCAAACCTTTCTCTACCGGCAGAAGTTCTAGTTACCATAATTGTTGATAGTTCTGTCTTTAGCTCTTCGATATCCATAACTGTATCTTCAAGTGTATCAAAAAGCTTTAGATTGGCTGTATCACCAAATTTCTTTTTCATCTCATTGAATCTAATCTCGTCCTGACTAGAAATCATACCAAGGGTCAACTGGTCAAATCTAGGGAACAGGAACATCTTATCTTCCATATCTTTCCTAAGACCATGATTAGCACCAGATAGCCACTGAGCATTTGCGAACTGAACTAGCTCTAAGATATGTAAACCAGACAAGCGATCTGTATCTTTTTCTTTATTCTCATCTATAACTGGCAAAATAGGAACTTCGTTGAAAGCAGGATTCATTTTATCTGGATCTCTCAATCCTTCAGCAATAGCATATCCTCCACCCTGAGCATCCAAGCCTATCTTGACACAAGGGAAAACCTGCATCAAATCTCTAATCTTTCTAACGCAGAACCCATAATAATCATCTACATTAGTAAGACCCATCTTTTTTCTTGTCTGGAAGTCTTTCTTGTTTGTTGTCCAAGAGTAAACTATTCTTTGATGTTCAGCATGAAGCTCAAGAACAATAATAGCAAAATTATCAACCTCGGAAGCTGGGTCAATTCCAAATACATACTTACGATCAGATCTACCCCTAATCATAACATCAAAAGGATCTGGACAAAATGTGGGCCAACCATCTTTGGCTATATTCTTATCACTAGCTACACATGATTCAATAGTTGTCCGTTTAAAGAAACCCTGAGAATCTTTAGCAAAGCAAGCACCATATTCCATCAAGTAAATACCATTATGCATAGTTGCCCTAGAGCGAGAAACTTGCTGGTCATCCATGAATCCTTCAGGAATCAACTCATACGGCATCCTTATGACAGAGAACTCTTTATGATTAAGCCTCTTCATATAGTCTGGTATTTCATCTGCCGCACCTTCTTCGTCTGAATCTGATACCATTTTTTCAACTTTTCCACCACTCTTGATAGTGCTTTTATATTTTCTATGATAATCTGCATAAGGCTCGAAATCATATCCAGCCGTTCCAGATAATATAGACTGGTTTTTATGCCGAGTGTCAAATTGCTCTTCATTGGCCTCGGTCCACACACCATCTTTTTGCATGGCTTTTCGTTTGGCAGCTTCTTTTACATTTCCAGAGGGATCTTTAGAAACAGCGGCAAAACCGGCAACAACAGTTTCATAAATCTCAACAGGAATGGAGTTAAATTCGTCAGCTATAATTGTATGAGCGCGAAGACCACGAATCTTGTTACCATCACCAAGAGGAACAGCAACAGTCCAACTATCATTAATCTTCAGGGTACAGCGGTCAACATCACGACGAGGACCACTTGCGTCATTACATAGACTTCTTAGAATTGGAGCATTTTTCCAAATGACATCCATATATTCAAAAATAACTTTGGACTGCCTAAAGGCAGCGCCTACTATTACTATCTTTGAGCCGGGAACCAAAAGGTTTCTCAGAGTACCATAAACCGCCAATAGAAACGATTTACCAAAACCACGACTAGCAATATACATAGGAAAGGACTTGCTCCAAAGCTCTTGCATAATAACAACCTGCTCAGGAAGCAAATCAATATTTAGCAAGGTCTTCACAGTCCAATGCATATACTTAGGATTCCTCATGATCTTTAAAACATGAAGATGAAAGTTTTCTTGCGCCCACTCATCAAGATCGAGAAGAGGATTCTTCATCCCCTTTATATCTTCGTTCTTGAGTCTTAGCCAAGCATAATCATAGCTCTCTACATCGTAACTCATGGGCCTTCCTTAATATCCTATAAGCTAATTTCTCTGCCTTGTATTTATCACCACAAGCAATCACATGGATACCGTAATCTTCTCTTGCGGTGTGAATTACTTTTCGTATGTATTTTGCAGGAATCCTTAACTTATTTCTAACGTGCTTTGGAACCTTGGCTGATCTAGGATATGTGTCTACATCGTTCCAAGAAAATTCAAAAAGGATATAGGCATGTTTACACTCAGACATGCGTTCCATACACTTCTTCCATCTTTTCTCGATACAGTTGTGGGCAAACTCATCTATGCTTTGTTTTCTTTCAACACAAACATAATGCTCTAGACCCTCGACTGTATAATCGCCAGTATCAACCTTGGCAATTTCTGTACCCCAACAATAGGCATCTGGTTCAAAAGTCCAGCCATGTTCGGGTTTTTCTCTTGTGTCGCGTATTATTGTGAATTTTTGCATTGTTCTATTCTTTGAACTTTTTGATTTTCTCTAGCATCTGCCATTCTAGAACCTTCATGAAAAAGAACTCATAATCAGCTTCTTTCCCACGGATACTATCGTGACATCTTTTGCATAGAGTTATGCCATTCGCTTCAACGAACCTCATAGCAGGATAATTAGCCCAAGTCTTTATGTGGTGAACTTGGATACTCTTATTACTGCAACATCCGGGCCATTGACAGCGGTACTTATCTCTTTTCTTAACATTGTCTCTCCAAGCCCTGTACTCTGGACTTGAGAAGTCTCTCTCCGAATTCTTCCATTTTTTAAATGGAACTTTCCCTTTATTATAGTTCCTCTTTCTGTAATTTGTGTACTTTTTCTTTTTTGCCATTAATATCGCTCCATACCATTCGTTTTACTAGCTCTTTGAAAGAAATTTTAGGGGTCCAGCCTAATACTTCTTTTGCCTTGTCACTTCGACCCTTGAGGTATTCAACCTCGGCTGGCCTGTAAAACTTAGGATCAATAACGATAAATTGGTCATAATCAGAAATGGAAATAACATTAAAAGCCTCTGTTAAAAAGTCATGAACGGAGTATGTCTCACCTGTAGAGATCACATAATCATCAGCGGAGTCTTGCTGTGTCATGAGCCACATAGCCTCAACATAATCTGCTGCATGGCCCCAGTCACGACAAGCCTTGATATTCCCAAGCCTAAGCTTAGGGAACGACTCATTCTCGTAATGAATATAGTCTTCTGAGAAGGTTGGATTAACAACACCATGTGTTTCAGCCCAAACCTTAAACTCTCCAAGCCACTTGGTGATCTTTCGCGTAACGAAGTTTTCACCCCTTCTCTCGCTCTCATGGTTAAACAAAATACCGCATCCGGCATGTAAACCATAACCTTCACGGTAAATCCTAACCATATTGTGTGCAGCAAGTTTAGCTACGGCATAAGGACTCTGCGGCATAAAATCCGTATCTTCGTCCTGATACCTATCAATAACAGTATCATCCCATGCCTCTCTAACCTCGGTATAGTTCTTTCCAAACAGTTCGGAAGTCGAGGCTTGATAGAATCTCGTTTTAGGAGAATAACGACGAATAGCCTCTAAGAAGTGTAGAGGACCAAGCGCGTCTACCTGCATGGTATAATCCGGTTGTTTGAAACTTGTACCCACATGCGACTGTGCAGCAAGGTTATAAATCTCATCAAACTTGTATTCCTCTACAATTGAATACACCGACCCAGAGTCCGAAACCTCACCTTCTATAAGATTTATTTGATCTTTTATGTGATCTATGCGATATGTGGCATTTTCATTGCTTGTTCTTCTAACTAAACCATGTACTTCGTACCCCTTCTCTAATAGAAGTTCCATCAGGTAACTACCATCTTGTCCGAGCGCACCTGTAACTAAAGCCTTCTTCTTCATTTTAAGTCCTATTCTGTATTTGGTTAAGTAGTATAAGCGTTTGAACAAAGACATCAATAGCTAAATTTTGATTCCAGTATTTGGTAATGAACTCTTTACCTGATCTGGAGATGTCTTCTTGTAACTGTGTATTACTCTCTATGTACTTGTATGCTTCCTCTATATCATCCATATCTACTTCTATGCAGTGTTTTGAAAAATCCATTAAAGGATAAAACCATTCAATCCACGACTTCTTTCTGTTGCGAACCTTAAACGGTATGCAATTACTGTACATTTGCCAAGGAAGTCTAGACCAAGCAGATACATGACCATCAACGCATAATTGATACTTGTATCTTAGTTGTTCTGGGATTCCTATGCCTCTTTCATCATTTAAGATTATTTCATTGTTTAATTCTGGACAAACTTCATTAGCTCTTTTAATTGCTTCTTGAAAGCTATCTTCTGGGAACATAGGAGGTCTTGATATCCTACAAACTATACTATCAGAATTAGCTGCTTTTGCCGCGATCTGCAAGCGAGTGTTATCTTTTATTTTATCTACCACATTACCTGTGAATGATCCAAAGAAGCACATGCGATTCTCTTTTTGAGACAAAGGAGTATCATAAGCATCAACTTGTTGCAAATGGTTAGATTGAAAGATATTATCTAAGCTTGGGATCAATATGTTAGTTGAGTATGCGGCTTTACTGAATACTAGACATGGAATAGGTTGTAATGGAAGATCAGATGTATCCGAGAAACAAAAAGGAATAGTTAGATTGAGCGAACTCATAATAGATGGATACTTCTGCATAGCGTGCTGCATTAGCTGACCAAACATTCTTGCGCGAACATTGACAATATGTTTGTTATGAAAAAGATCCTGATTACCTACTATATTCATGCCGCCAGAATTAAAATAAACCATGACATCACTCACACCGTATTTATAGTTTTCTAACAAAAACTCGGCAGAGTAATGATCTCTAAATGGCTTGATCTGGTTTTCAACGAGATTAAAAACTTCGTCGGGTACAATCTTATTAAACATTAGTCCTCTTCCGGCATATAGGTATCTGAATTAAGAAGTGGCTGATCCACCTCACCATCTTCATATTCATGAAAATCTGAAAGTCTTTCTCTAGCTTTCTGTGCAGCAATAGCTTGGACTTCCATATCGAATCCTTCTCGCTCTTTCATCTCAATCGTATCTAATTGACGCATCCACATAGAGAAGTTAGTCTTAGCATCGTCAGCAACACGCTTTCTTTGCTCTCTAGTACCCTTGAGGTCTTTGAGATAGCGTTCCTTCTTCGTGAGAAGCTTCTCATGCTCGTTGATATAGCTTGACTTGCTACCAATCATAGCTCCCATCTGTGTTTGCCAAACGGCAACTAATTGACCATCTTGATCTGGTTCTTCTTTGTCAAGTTCGTCAGAAATGAGCTTGTCAAGGGTATCAATTTGTCTGATAATTTCTTGACGATCTTCCATAGATCTATTGATAAGGATCTCTGTACGAATTACCTCTAGGATTTGCATTTCTTCGGTATGCGTGACATCTTCATTGAATTGCTTGTAGAAGTCTACCCAGTTATGCTCAAAGAATATGATCTCACTATCACTCATCTGCTTCTTTAGCTCATGGTAATAGTATCTGGTTCGTAAGGTAGATAGAAGGTGTTCTTGATCTGTTAAATCTCTTGCTTTTAAATTTTCTTTGTCTATGAACTTCTTTACTGGTTCTACTGTTCTGTTAAGATTGTTTGCAATCTCTTCTAGAGATAGATCAAAACAGTTTTGACGAATATAGTTCATTTCCTGTGTGGATAGCTTTCCTCTTTTTCTGCTCATATATCTATACCATTGTCCTTTAAGATTTCTGAGATCTTTTCTAGAAGTTGTTCTCTTTTGTTTTTTGATATTTTGATTTTGTTTGTGAACCTGATCCAATCTTCTCGAAATGAGACAGGAATTTTAGAATCCACTAGATCATACATCTCTTTGGAAAATACTTGGTCGTCCACGGATGTCTTTTTATCAAACACTGGACTGTCGCATGATTTAGTAGACATTAAGTTCTTTTTGGTTTGATTGCGTTTAATCCATTTTGAATAAATGGAACAATCGTTCATAGAATCGTATTTGATGCACTCATGATTTACATATGCTGCAAATGGACAGCTATCACATGGTTTTTCTGGGCGAGAATAATTGTTTCGTTTAAAATTGTATAAGCGATTGCGAACATGTACCCATAGAAAATTTTCTAAAGGTCTAACACCATCATAAGATTCTAGACCTTGCCAAGCAAACAATGCGGCTTGCTGTTTCATATCTTCGGACTCATGATAGCCGAATTTGAATTTACCTGACAACTTAACAGAAATTCTAGCAATTATGTCCAGAACTTCTTGTTCTGTATATCCATCAGGTATCTTCATTTAGCAAATCCTTGATATCTTTTGGTTTCTTGTCCGAGGCTTCTGCTTTCTCGGCTTTTTCAATATCAGCCTTGGCAGATTCTTTACTGTCGTCAGTCTCGATGACTTTAACAACTGTGCCTCTAATATTATAAATTGGAACTTTCATGTTTTTTCTCCGAAAAGTGGTGATATAATACAATATATTATACACCCTAATCCAAATTGGAGACGATAAATGAATGTGAAATGGTCAGAAAACGATAAAAACTTCATCAGAGACAATGCGCACGCGATGAAGGATGTGGAAATTGCGGCAGCATTAACAGAAAGTACAGGCAGAATCGTTACCCTTCAGGCTGTTCGCAAAATGAGACAGAAACTAGGAGTTAAGAAAGCTCCCGGCAGAGGGATCTGTGGTCTGACGACCGATAAGAAAAACGGAGAATAACCATTCATTTAAAAGTTGCCCTTTGAAGATAATGGCAAGGGTTTTTTCAAATTTATAAAAGTGGCCTTTTAGTCTCATGTTGGTACTTTTTGTAAGAAGCACCTTGGGTTTTTACCCCGTATTCTACCCAGACGATCCAGATTAGAAAAACCCCACCCTTTGCCTACCCACCCCTCCCCCTCTATATTACCTATTCTACAGGTATGTTTATTCTGTCCTAAGTCCTTGCTGCTAAAGGAGTTACGACTATCTATGGGTCCGCCCGCCAAAAATTTGTCAATAGGAAATCCCGAAAAAAAGGGAGAAAAAAACTTTCCTAAAACTTTCTGATTTTATGCTCATGGGGGTTGACAAATCTGCCGATATATGTATAATAGAGACATAACAAGTTAAACAACACTAAGGTAAACAACTATGAAAACTATCATCGACACCAACAATCACGGCGACTATCACCTTGTTCAAACTAGCGATTACTCGCTACAGATCGTGACCTCATCCGGCTCGATCCTTGTTCAAGGTAGCCGCGATTACGTTCAACATAAATGGAAAAATTTCAAAAATACTTAAAGTTTGCTCTTGACAATTCCGATAATTACTGTATAATCAAAGCATAACAAACAACAACACTTTCTAAGGAAAACAACAATGACTAAGAAATTCTTAACCGCCAAAGAAACCGAAAACATGACTCTTGAGCAGTTTCAAGCTGCTATGCGAGAGGGTCGCGTAGAAGTTCGTCGCGAAAGCATGGACAACGTAACTGCCGATATGGTGACAATGAACGGTCGTTACACTTGCGACTGATTAAGACAATCCGATATCCGGCGGATAAATCCGGTCTTGGAAGTTAAACGGTAAGTTGTACCAAGTAATCAAAACTACCGCCCCAACCACTAACTAACCACAACCACAACCAAGGAATCTAAAATGATTGTTGTATCTCTCGGAACTGCTATTAGTATCATGTTCGCTACCTACCTGCTATGCTTTGTTGGTGTAGCTGGTTACTGCTCAGTCGCCAAAGTGAGGTAGAGAAATGTTTGACAAGATTAAAGTTTTAGCTGAATTGATTATTGTTCCCTTCTTCTTTATGTTTGGCGTTGCCATGATGGTGGAGATTTTATTACGATGGCCGTTTTAAGAATTACCGTTCACAACTGGATACTATCCTTTCAAGTTGGCGAGCAGAGAGAGATACCTTCAAACTGTTCTTATATTGAAATTAAGCAATACGCTAAGAGTAGATTCAATAGAAGAATGGTTAAGACATTAAACGGAAAGATTAAGAGAGTAAACTAATGGAAAACTATAACCCAAGAATCGTTTGTGCTGATGGATTCACCATATCCGTTCAAGCTAGATCTTCAAGCTACTGCACCCCACGCACTAGCGAAGGTCCGCATACTCATATGGAAGGCGGATTCCCAAGCGTAGAACCAAGCCAACAGCTTGCCGTATATGCTGAGAATCGTGACGATCTATGCGAAACGGTTTACCCGTATGTTCCTCGCGAAGTATTCGAGCGAGAGTTTGAATTGCATGGAGGAATTGTTAAAGGAAAATTACCGGAATAATTCTGGGTTTTCCTATTGACAAAATCCGGCGGGCGGGCCTCCGATTTGCCATAAGTCCTTATATACCAACGACTTACGACGACAAAAAACTTCTATAAAATCCTCTGTTTTTCTATAGATAGGGGTTGACAAATGCCGATAAGTATGTATAATGAGGGCATGATGATTAAGAACAGCAAAAACACGATTAAAATGATGACGATTATCGCTTACGGTGGGAATCGCCCCGCTAATGTTTCCCCGGCACGATGGGAAGCAATGAAAAAGTTTTTCAAAAGAAACTTCCAAAAGTGACCAGACTTGTCACACCCTTGTGCGATAATAGTAATATACAAGAGACAACAACAACTAAGGATTAAAATCATGATGACTAAAGAAGAAATCAAACTGGCTGTCGCCCACATGACCAAAGAGCAACTCATTGAGTTGGTCGCAGACCTCACAATCTCCGAGCAGGAGAAGCGTCAGGAATTGGACAAAATTCAGGGAATTGTCCGATAGAGTGACCTAACTTGTCACACCCTTACCCGATAATACTTATATCAAACAAACAACAACTCTTTAAGGATTAGAATTATGAAAAGCTTTGACATCACAATCATCGACCCTTGGACTAACCGACAAGTAAACCACCGAGACGTTCCACAGTCTCAACTCAAAGACATTGACGGAGAAACTTGGTTCACTGGTTACAATGAGCCAATCGAAGTTATCACCGCCACTTTGGTTCCCGAAAGCCGCCATGCTGCGATGGCTTCATACTTTGCACGCTTTGGAACAGCAAACGAGTAGGATTAAAATTATGATTTACAAACTGATTGAATTGATAATTGCAGAACTCAGCTTTATGTGTGGCGATAGAAAGCACAGCATGGAATTTCGTGAAGATTTGCGGACTGCTGTGAAAGCTCTAGAAAATATCAAGAAATACTTTTAGGAAAGAAAAATGGCTACTCCACAATATATTATTGCGATTCTTAAAGATCAGCAAAAAAAAGAACAAGAAAAAAAGGGCAAGTGACCAGACTTGTCACGCCGAAAGGCGCTCCCCCGTCGAGCCATAAGTCCTTTGCTGACAACGACTTACGACAAATCTCTATAGCAAACAGCGTGCCAAAAGAATTTCTGAAATAATTCCAATTTATAATGCACAAGGGGTTGACAAATAGACGATACTATGTATAATGAGGGAAAGCAAACAACACTTCTTTAAGGATTTAAAAATGGACGCTCTTGACTTCCTCTTTGACGAGTTTTCCGCCCCGGTAGATCAGCCCACCGCAGAGGATTGGGCAGAGTACCATGAGTGGCTCGATGCCAATGATGATTACGAGGAACTGCCCTTGCCTGATGAGGCAGTGGAAGTCTTCGGTTTCGAGGACTAGTCTCCTTTCCATTTTGTTTCTTTCTCCCTTTAAGGAAAAATCCTATGTTCAAATTGACCCTGATTACCGTTGAGTGCTTTGGCCGCGATTACTACAATGACACTACTGTGTCGTTTGGCAAGTCGCCCAAGGAGTGTTGGGCCAAGATGGAAGGCCGCAATCACGGTCAACGCATCAATCGTGGTGGTCATCCGTATGGCGGTACGCCCGTATTGTGCTGCGAGCGTCTGGAAAAAGATGGGAAAATTCTCAAAGAAATTTGGGATTAGGGGTTGACATGTTAATTTGTATTTTTGCTTTTATTATTGTGGCCTGCTTGGTTGGGACAGTTGGGGATTGGACTCCAACCTTTGAACAGAAATTTTTGATCTGGGCGGTTTTGGGAATTGGTGCGGTCTTGACTTTGTTAAAATCGCTGTAAGTCCTTGCCCCGTAACGACTTAGGGTCGGCGGGGCGCGCCCCGGCAAGCCGTAAGTCCTTTGGTGGTAAGGGTTTACGACAATTCTGAAAAAACTTTTATTTTGTGTGGATTTCCTATTGACAGATGGACGATAAATATATTAGAAAAGGAGATAATTATGAAAGATGAAACAAGAGCATTTTTGATTTTGGTTGTGGTTACGATTCTCGGTTGTATTGCGGCAGGAGTATAGACA
>JAZFSF010000203.1:0-5102 GCA_036446055.1 Bathyarchaeia archaeon
CCGCCAACGACTGTTTGGATTGTGGCCATTATCTGTGCTTTCACTGAAGCAGAGAATACCACGCCTGTGCCTACACCTGATAAGATTGCGATAGTATATCTTGCAGCCCAACGATACTTAGTCAGCCTTGTAAAAGCAAGTGCTCCGATTAACATTGGTATTATGAGAAGACTGTTGGCGCTTATTTGCTTTTGTACAGTCGAGATTAGAACCCATGTGTTGAATGTAGCAGCGATCGCAATGTAAATGCCTTCACCGATAGCGAAGATTGGGGTGACCCCTATGAATGCAAGGGATCCTATGAAAAACATAACGAACATACCCCCGATCATCGCAATGAACTCGTAAGTCGGTAATGTTAGTACTTCACTCATTTTATTGACCTCTTTCTCCTACTTTTGGTACTAGCGAAACTCCTTCCTTAAGTGCTCGTTTCCAGTTTACGACAAAGCCCCAGATTAGTAGGGGTATATACGTTAAGACCCCTAATTGTGTGATTTCAACAGTTATCAGTTGCTCTCCTGAAAATTGTGATCCGTATTCAGACATAAGTTTTGACTCTAATTCAACAGCCGATGTACCGTACGTAAGAGCAGTTATTATACCTCCATAATAGGGAGAAGCAACGGCGAATTCTTGTAACAAGAACTCGTGATCAGGGTATTCAGTTCCCCATTGTCGTATGAATATGTCGTAATCCGTGGTACGTTCAACGAGACAAAATGAATAGTCTATATCATTCATGTCAACGATGTGTGAGAATCCTGAGTAAGAGTCTATGCGTTCATTAAACATGTCTCTGGTGGCACCAATATTCTCTGCGAAGTATTTGACTGCTGCTTCTCTGCCTGGAAGGTATTGAGTGATGACGTAGTTTTCACCATAAACCATCACGCCAGGATAGTTTGTATCGAAGTATCGGCGGATGATATCCTGAAACACCGGTCCTGCACCTGTGGCAAATGTTCCCATGATCAGCTTAAGTCCCTTTTCAGCTACGAGGTGTTGTAACTGTGCTCCATAATAGTCTCTACCAGTATTGTATCCACCTGCGCTTTCAGCTAAGTCACCCCACACTACAACTTCTCCTGGCTGCATTCCTGGCATCTCTCTACCATATGACATTGTTCCCCCTTCTGTTAGGGCCCAGTAGTCTTGTGTGAATACCGTATACGGCACCGGAATACCTAAAGGATAAACGATAGGAATCAGTTGAAATAGGAATATGACGGCCATGATCCTTGAGTTTCTCTCAGGATTAGCTAGGTACTTGTCCCATAGATTTTCAAAAAAGCCCATTCTAAGTTACCTCCATCTCAATTAAGCCAGGTTCTCTTCCTAATAGCGATCGTATGCTGATTACAACAGCTCCACATGCGACAGTGAATAAGACTCCGTTGAGAGCACCGGTGTAGATTGTGAACCTAACCCAATCAATAATTTCGATCAGGGCAGGGTAAGGAACGATTATTGCATTTGTGCCTCTTATGGCTAGTAGGAACCACATCACTAACTGGGCAATCCTGTCTATGGTTCGGAACTCGCTGAATCTACGAAGAACCCAATAGTACAGCATTCCATATCTCGCTAAGAATAGACCGTTTTGAGCTGAGCCTTGCAGTATTGGAATCACAGTAGACGTAGCGGTTGAATCGTGTCCTCCGCTACTCCAGAAGAACCAACTTAAGAAAGCAGCGAACGCAAGAATGACTATGTTTCGGATCAGCAATGTTTTCTCTGTTGTCCTCCATCTTGATAAAGATCGAACCTTTCCATAATACAGAACGAATGCTGCGAACAGCTGCACCATCATGTTGACCATGCCTTGTGTGTCCTGGAAAACAGTGTAAACAGCGTCTAGGGGAGCCCACTCTATTATCGTTTGACCGATAAAGACTCCTACAAACAGCGCACATATGAAAAGAGGTCCTATCCTCTGATAGAGCCTCCTCGACGATAATACTCTAGTTTCAGACATTTTCGTATCCTCCTATGGAAAACTAAGCCAACCCGTGCCAGCGAAAGAACCGACTGCAAGCGTGACTAATGCAATAGCTATGCACATCCATGTAGTGATATCCTGAGCCAAAATAGACGAAAGAAGATTTGGATCCCCTGAGCAGTATGCTCCAGCTGCGTAAACATCGCTAGTCCAAAGCGTGTAGTCATACCATATAGAATAGACTCCTTGGTGGGTATACCTCGCGTTTCCTCCGATCATTAATGCACCGACAGTTCTGTTAGCCGCTGTTGGGGCTAAGTCTCCAGTTCCAGACATGGCGCCTGCGCAGATAGCAGTACCAGCTCTGATTCGAGTTGCGATTCCTGCACAGCCTGTGGAGTACCCAGCCTCTAGTTGGCCGAACCATTGTATTTGTTCTGGTTTGTAGGCTTCTGGCTTACCTTCAGCCACACATACTTCACGGTAGACTCCATCGATCAAGGGTAAGGCTTCAGGAATCATCGGAACCATAAACCATGGTTCAACGTCCCTTCTAATAGCCAACCTCGCCGCGTATCTTTGTATGTTGATAGCAGATATTGTCATTGGCGCGTACTGACCTGAAAGCTGAGCATAACATCCAATCGTCATGTAGACGGGTTTCCCCATCTCTTTACATCTGTCGATTCCATCCGATATAGCTTCAACAGGAGCTAGCAATCTCAGTTCCATGTTCATGGTACCCGATTTTGCACCAGCGTTGTGATAAAGCACGTTTATCAAAGCAGTGAAAAAGAATATAGCAATCCATCCCGCACCAGTTTGAAAACTTATTGATGACATTGACTTTAACACCTTTTTTTTCCTTTTTTTTATTTAGTAAAACGTTAAACCATTCTCGGTTTTCGATATTTAAGGCTTTGGGTGATTATTTCGACCCCCTTACATCGATATATCATAGGATATAACCTTCATTTACTAAGTAAACACGTCTTCTTAGGCATCTCTAAAGCGCATATACCTATATAAAACTCGGTTCTTTCGATTCTCATACGAGTTGATTGAAGGAAACGAAAATCAATTCTTTCAAGTCTTCATGTATACACGATGAAAAAAAGAACAACTCATTCCATTATCTGACGAGAAAAAACAGTAAATGCTCAAATTATCGAAAAATTATCAGCAAATAATTACATCATTCATGCCTAGCTAGCTAGCTTGAATCACATGCAACACTTATTTTTGAGAAGCCTACGGTGTATCAGGCTATAAGGAGCACAAATTGAGTACCCCCCCCTTGCTATTTCTGCTAGCTTGATTTTTATTAACCTTTTGAGGGACAAGGGGGGATATCGCAAATACGAAGAGGGTAGTGAAAACCTCGCACAAGGGATAATAGGGATAATGTAAGGGATACTGTAGGGTAGCGGACACGCATTATGGGATGTCTTTTCGTTACATTTCAATGTTTTTACGTGTTGAAGCGTCAAGGTGTCCAATATCGCAACACCGTTTATCGATAACAATCCCCTTTAACACAGTACGTTATCCTCACTATCCCTCTCAATCACCCTCGCTACACCTTATCACTCCCCAATTATCCCTCTCGTTCACCCCCGTTATCCCTTATCACTACCCATTTACCCCAAACAATTATCACACACGATCCTTGTTATCGTTCCACCATTTGTGTATTGAGTGATTTTACTAAATGAGAATCGTGAGAAGACCACTAACAAACTCTAAATCCTAACTTAGAGGAAACTTATAACCAATATAGAATTGGATCGAGCGAAGACGCTACTGAATGAGCTTAGACAACAGGGATTCACAAACAAGAAAGTCAACGAGTTAACGAAAGGCGGGTGAAACATGGATTCTGCCAAGCTCTACACCAGAGGAAACGTTATCAAAAACCTCTAGCCTTAAGGAAAACGCTGCGAAGCTTTGAAACCGTTGACTGCCGTTGAACCTAAATCCTCAACGACGTTGAAACACCAATCCAGCTAACCTTTGCATTGCATAATCATTCAAAGATAGAGCAAATATCGAATTAATCGATGCGGAGCGAATTTATCTCAAAGCTTGAATCCGCCAAACTCAACCTTCTTTTCTGATAATGGCTGGTGCGGGGGGTGGGATTTGAACCCACGAACCCCTACAGGACAGGGTCCTAAGCCCTGCGCGTTCAACGATTCTTTTCGAATCGTCTTTGACCAAACTTGGCGACCCCCGCATAAATTGGGTTGGGATGCCCCTTTTTCTATCTCGTAATCCAGAGTACTGCTTTTTGTACTTTTTGTTATACCATCACGCCTTCATTCGTTCACTAGACCTTCACTATATACAGAAGAACATGATGCACCAAAACCCCAAGGTGACTGGGTATAGCGCAGAGAACTCTGTCAAGCTAACCCTCCTAGCCAACAGAATCGTCACCGATCGCGTCGTTGAGGCGCAAGACTTCCTAAACTCCTCGATGAAACAGGGCCACGAAGGAATCGTGGCCAAGGCCTTAAACAGCCACTACACATCAGGAAAATGGGGGAAACAGTGGTTCAAGATTTAGCCCGTTGAAAAGCTGGATTTGGTTATAACTGCGGCGGATTTGGTGTACAGGTGGCGGACAGGGTGGCTCAGCAATTACCACCTCGCAGCGCGGAATGCGAAGATTGGGGCATTCTGGAGTGTGGGAAAAATCTTCAAAGGCCTGATTGACAAGGAATTCCAAGAGATGACACACCGCTTATTTCAGGTCAAAACGATGGTGATTCGCCACACTGTCTACGTGAAGACCTACATTGTCGTTGAAGTGGCCTTCAACGAGATTCAGCGGAGCTCACGATATCCCTCGAGATTCGCTCTCCGCTTCGCACGTATCACTTGTATCCGCGTGGATAAGGGGCCGGAAGACACGGACACCCTCGACAGGCTTCAGACCTTATACGAATAGCAGTTCAAGTATAAGTCTCAGCTTCAACTGGGCGACTTGAAATAGGCGTCCAATCCTTCATCCCGTCGAACCCGATCCAACAACTCAGCACATCGGCGAGGATCCAGGGGCGTAAACTCGAGGTTCAAGGTAGATAATAGCTTCTGGACGCCTCGTCCGAGGCTGGGCGCAGCTAAGACTCCTCTGACGCCCTCATCTCGATCACCT
>JAZFSF010000204.1:0-7548 GCA_036446055.1 Bathyarchaeia archaeon
TTATAAACATTCAAGCGATGTAAGAGTTGGTCTGTTCAGACAGGCAAGGCTATGGGCTGTTATGGGACTAAGTCCTGCATTCTATACTCAACAATATTGGAGAAATATGGATTTCTCATCAGTTGAAGATTTTATAACAGGTTTTTTAGAAACTTACTATGAACCTCTGGACCCCAATGATCTTCTTTGTATGGCATGGAAGTGGCAGCGTGGAGATGTGAGCCGTCATACAAATGGAAATTTACAAGAAGCATTAGGACGCATCAAGGCTAAAACATTTGTTATTGCATTCGATGGCGACATGTTCGTGCCATCCGAAACTCTTAGATATGAACAGGGCATGGTTCCCAATAGTGAATTCCGTACTGTAAATACTATTTGTGGACATTTTGCTCTATTCGCAATAGAACCAGAATACATTACTCAGATCGATAAATATGTTGGAGAATTACTTGCTGAACCAGTTTAAATATCTTTACCATAATGAATTGTGGGGATATCGTAACTATCTGACAAATCCACTGACATCTAAATAATTAGTGGTGGTTCGAATCCTAGTGCCCCAGCCATTCAGAATAGGTAGTGCTATCTACCAATAGTTAAATTGCTTGACACGAGACTTCTATTTTCTTTACCCAATTATTTATGAATCATAAAGACAATCGATACAATATGATTAGAGAATGCTGATTTATTAAAGTTTGATAATATTTCTTTTGACATTGTCAAGAGTAATCGTAAAATCAAGTTGTAATTAACGTGGCAAGTAATGAAAATTTTATAAGAAAATCAAGAATGTATAGTCCTATTCTTTCATTTTTGCCTGTAGTGTTCTATAACTTATCCCCGATACATTGCTTCAATCACGTCTTTATATTTCTCAATCAAAAAGTGCCTCTTGACCTTGAGTGTTGGGGTCAGCTCGCCGCTTTCTACGGTGAAATCCTGGACTGTCAGCTCGCCGCTTTCTACGGTGAAATCCTGGACTGTCAGTGTGAAGAGGCGGATTTTCTCAAAGTCTGCAAGGTCGCCAGAGAGCCGTTGTATCTCATTGCGTATGAGACTGTTCACTTCAGGATGTTGAGCGAGTTTGCTGTTGTCATCGAAGCTAATACTTATACTACATTTTTTTGCCCAATCTTTTATATGCTCAAATGAGGGCACGATAAGGGCACTGACAGTGTTTTCCTTATCTCCCAAGAGGATGATTTGTGCAATATATGGACTCTCCTTCATGCGGTTCTCAATGGGTTGTGGTGCAACCTTCTTACCATTGGCTAAAACAATAAGGTCTTTCTTGCGGTCTGTGATTTTGAGGAAGTTGTCTTCATCGAACTCCCCAATGTCACCGGTGTGAAACCATCCCTCGGTGTCAATTACTTCAGAGGTTTCTTTAGGCTTGTTGTAGTAGCCTTGTAAAACGTTGGGACCCCGCACCAAGATTTCACCGTCATCGGCGATTTTGACCTCTACGTCTTTAACAGGCTGGCCGCCGGTGCCAAACTTGAACCATTGTGGGCGGTTTGCAGATACGAGGGTTGATGTTTCGGTGAGACCATAGCCTTCCAAAATTATCAGTCCAATTGAGTGGAAAAACTCAGCAGTTTCAATGGAAAGGGGCGCACCGCCAGAGACAAACAACCTGAGCCGTTGCAAGCCCATTTGCTCACGAATATTGTTAAGGACAATTTTGTTAGCTAGCCACCACCAGAAGTTATGGATGAGTGGAATATCGCGTCTCATCCGAAAAAATTTACTGCGCCTTTTTCCTATTGACAGGGCCCAATGAAATAACTTTTGTTTGAGGTAAGACTCCTTTGCGATTTTGCGAAGCAGCCCTTCCTGAAAAACTTCGAATACGCGCGGTACAAGTAACATGAAATGGGGCTTAACCTCAGTCATGTTGTGACGTAGACGGCGGAGGCTTTCCACGTATGCGATTGCTACACCGCAATTGAGGGGAAAGTAATGGTCTATCAAACGACCCATGACGTGGTTGAGAGGAGCGAACGACAATAGCACATCTCCGGGATGGAGTTTTATGAATTCCTGAGCGGCTTTAACAATGGAAGCAAAATTGTGGTGTGAGAGAATAACTCCCTTAGGGCTACCTGTCGTACCCGAGGTATATACTATGCTTGCCCAGTCGTTGGGCCTAACGCTGCCCCAGTGGTGCTCATATTCTGCGTCGTTTAGGGGATAAGCTTCGCCCCGCTTCACCACTTCATCAAAGGTTATCACTCCATTTTTGTTATCAGCATTGCAATCCATAGTGACGATGAGTAAGCGGGAAAGAGCCTTCTTCAACTCGAGAGCCTTTGCTAACTGATTTTTGTTAGAAACGAAAATGATTTTCGACCCGGAGTCGGCGACGATGTATTGCACCTGAGGGACAGGCAGAGTAGGGAAAATCGCCACGTTAATAGCCCCTATCTGCATGAATGAGATGTCAGCAATTGCCCATTCTAGACGGTTCTCTGAGATGAGCGCAATGCGATCGCCTTTCTGCACGCCTAACGCTACCAAACCACTGGTGAGCATGCGTACTTTTTCTCCCAGCTCTCGATACTTAATGGTCCTATACTCACCGTGAACCTTGTTAAAGATCGCAGGGCTGTTGGAAAACTTTTTCACACTCTCTATAAACATTTGATTAAGAGTGTATTGCACGACCCTTATTCCCTCCTCTTCTAAAATTAAGCACTTATACCACTTACTCGATTGGCTTAGACTGATGTGATAACTTGGCCAGCATCTGCCCGACTGAAGACTCCAGAGTAGTAGTGACGTCCCGAAGTGCATCTCGCTTGTTTGTCTGGTATTGAAGGTAATAGTTCTTAAGGTTTATAGGTTCTCCTAATTTGACAAGTGCTTTCCTTGGACCCCAAATTCTTCCACGTCCGAACACTTCCAGCTCAAAAAGCCCGAGTACATCCAGAAACCTCTCAGGAGTAAGCGTATCGCCGACGTATCCTTCATATAAAGCAACAAAGCGAAGAACCTGCCAAAGATCATCGTAAAGAACCCGGACTTCTTGTTGTCTTTTTTGGAGCAAATGCTCTACATACTCCGGGTCCCCAGACTCGCTATAGACAAGATGATCAATGGTATTCAAGAGGTATCGGATGCGTTCGAGTAATGGCTGTTCAGGAAGCGACGAAACGCCAAGGGCATGCGATACACGAGACACAATCAGCTCTTTAATATGTTGGATCCGTTCGTTCAAACTAGCATCCTTATTAGGGTGGACATTAAATTCCTTTTCGTTCGCACTAAGTACAGCTTCCCCGATCCGGAGAAGACGATTGTAAAGGTTCAAATGTTTAGGCTTAGAGAGTGAAAACAGCTTGTTTTCAAGGCGCTGAAGTGAGCTTTCAATTTCATTTCTCATGTCTCGTATATATATATATTTGATTGCGATAGGTACCAAGTAGAGCGGTGGTAGTTCTCCCCGTTTGTCCAAATCCTCATATGCCCAGAATGCAAGCTGTGCAACACCCTGCTGGAAAGGCATGACAATATCGTTCTGCCAGCATGTATAGCCTTCGGGGAAGATTACCAACCTTCGTTTGCCCTCTACAAGAAGCTGCTTGGTCATGCGGAATGAGCTTTTGTCAGGTATGCCCTGAACAATCGAATATATCCCTAACCGCTGAATGAGCCATCCTGCAAAGGGAAAAGATTCAAACACCGACTTAGCAGCTAGGAAGTTGAACTCCTCGCCCAACACCTTGGAAAGGTGAAAGAGGATAAACGGTTCTAAACCGCCAGAGTGGCTTGGAGTAAGTACGACTCGGTGTCCCTTGAGCTCCTTAAGACGCCTAAGATCCTCTTCTTTCACCTCAACTGCAAAGACTTTTAGAGCCAGGCGGAGGATCAGTGGCAGTATCAGCTTCACCGACCAGATAAGAAAGCTGCTGTTTTTAGGCGGTCGGAACTTGAATGGTTCGGATTTACCTATAAGGTATTTTTTTCGCGGAGCTGACAAAAAAACTGACCTCCATGCAGCATATTAATTCTTTGTAAAATCATTTCCTTTAGGATTATTTCATATATTAAGCGCTATTTAAAGGTTTTTGTGAACTTGTCTACTAATAATTTATTTTGCGAACCCATATCAAAAAACTATCTATTATAGCCATTGTTTCACAAAAGATAACTTATTGTCAACACACACGGTACTTTTTTAAAAAGTTTGTGAATTTGAGGAATATCCTAAAGAAGCTAGAGTGGTGTCGAATGGGATTTTGGGGTAGTGATATTGATTTATATGGTCACCTCCCAAAATAAGGTTAACCTATTGCTTTTCTTGTTCAATAATACTTCTTTACTAAAAGAGAACTTTATAATACTCTGTTGAAGAAATGATCAGAGAAACTGTGGTAAAACAAAAAACGGTAATAGCGCTAAAATACATTTCGATAGTTTCGATAATAACAATAGCTATTTTGCTTCTCTGTACATATTTTTACCAGCCTTTTTTTCTTGTAAAACTCGTGCAGAAAACATTTCACCGAATTTTGTTTTATGTTGAGACTGATCAAAAGAATTACGCATTAACATTTGATGATGGACCAAACCCCCAATATACTGATACGGTTTTAGAAATATTGGACAAGCATGAAGCAAAAGCCACCTTTTTCCTAATCGGTAGCAGGGTTAAGCTATATCCCGAATATGTCAGGAAAATTAAAGAGAAAGGGCATCAGATCGGCAATCACACTTATTACGACGAACCCTCTATTTTTCTTACTAAAGAGACACTTATACAATCAATTCAAAAAACTGAGAATCTAATTCGTCAAGAATGTTCTCCTAAATTATTTAGGCCAGGAAGTGGTTGGATATCAAAAAATTTGTTGGATGCAGTTGAAGACGCTGGTTATAAGACCGTATTAGGCTCTGCTTATGTATCCGATTCCTTTCACCCACCACGATGGTATATGAAAGCTGCATTAGATTTTATGCTAAGACCAGGAATAATTGTTATTCTTCACGATGGAATTAAGAATCCCCAGAAGACAATCGATGTGTTACCAAGTTTGTTGGAGGCCGCGAATAGAAAAGGATTAAATCCAGTTATACTAAGTACTCTTTTAAGAAATCGAAATAATTAGGGTGATAAGTAGAGTCTCATATATTTCCACACATAGGACAAATTTTCTCTAGAATCCTATGTGTGATAATCCCTTGCAATACGCTTAAAGAAGGAAACATAGAGGCTTAAACCTCTAGAATTTCTATAAAACATAATCATAGAGATACAGCTAGTATCGGATTTACAATACTCTTTAATAGCTTCAGAAGCTTGAGTATGTCCCGGCTCGCCAGCTTTGAATAAATCCCAACAACCGTTATCTTTTTGTCCTGACAATATTTTAGCCAACCCCCCTACCCATATATGCTCTAGCATCATTAGGGTTAAGCTTTATTGCTTTATTATAGTCTTGTATTGCTCCACTAAAGTTTTTAAGGTAAGTTTTTGCCCATCCCCTGCTGTAATATGCATCTGCTTAAAAATATGTGTTAGGTCTTTGGGACAACCCTTACTGTGAGGTGTTTAGAATAAGCGCAGAATATGAAATCATTAACCCGAGGAGGACCATGACACCAGTTCCTTTGTCATACTTCCGCATGCCCTTAGTGCTTTTATCTGTGGTAGCAGTGGTATGCATCGCTACTGTAGTCGACCCATCGGCTGGAAGAACAAGTTGGCTATTGGAAGTTGGGCCGGGACTTGCCGGTATCATAGTTCTTATTGTACTCGCTCGTGCGGGATTCCCCATGTCGCACATGGTCTATTTCTTCGTATTTCTTCATATGTTCATCTTGATCTACGGTGGCTATTACACTTATGCCGAAACGCCATTGGGGAACTGGGCGAAGGAGGTGTTTAGTCTTAGCCGAAACCACTATGACCGAGTTGGACATATCGCCCTGGGAGTATTCCCGGCGTTTATCATCAGGGAAGTACTATTGCGAAAGACACCGTTACAAAGAGGAGGATGGCTTTACTTCATTGTCATCAGCATTGGTCTCGCTGTTGCCGCCTTCTGGGAACTTATTGAGTGGTGGGTCACCCTATTGGTCGCGTCCGACGTTGGGATTGCCTTTCTCGGTTCCCAGGGCGACATTTGGGATGCACAGTGGGATATGTTCGTAGCCCTCGTCGGTGCTATGGTTGCGTTACCCATCTTATCTCGGCTGCACGATCGATCTATAGCACAACTGATTAACGCTCAATCTAGCATCATTACTTCAAACGACTCAACCTAAAAATATATGTTAGCCATTTTGCCATCGATCATGAAGTCGACCTTGAAGGAGAAAAAATGAAGTCCAGCAGTGAGCATTGGAATGCAATATTTTCGAAGACTGATGAATCGAAGTGTATCCAAGAACCCCAGCCATTCATAATTAATACTCTCTTCAGAGTAACTAGACATGAACCAGCGACCTCTGCGTCCCGAAGGCAAAATTAATGTTTTCTTGTGTTTGCCTATATTTTCCTACAGTGGAATTTTTACAATAAATTTGGTCTTTAACTTGTAGTTTCTTTTCCTGTATTTTCCTCTATTTACCTGGAATAGCCAAGTCAGTTACTGAAAATTCACTGACATCTTTAGAAATTAAGGTGAATTCACCCTACAAGCTGGGATGAGATAGTGGTTGCAACAGCAAGTTAAAAGGATTAGAATTCAGTTAATAATAATAACTCTATAAAAGTATGCATCAGCATAAAAATATATGTTGGCCTGAAATAACGAAAGGAAGGAAATGAGATGAACCGATTGAAGGAATTCGTCAAGAGCACAGTTGTTGGAGGACTTCTAGTTATCCTCCCACTGGCAATATCCTTTTTCACCTTGACTTGGGTGTTTGGACTAGTGCAAGAGGCAATAAGCCCTCTCAAAACCATCGTAATGCAAAAGTCTCCTCTCCAAGGCGTGGTCGCAGACATCCTGGCAGTAGCCTTGCTCATTGTTGTCTGTTTTTCAGTCGGAGTCCTGGTGCGAATAAGACTTGGCAAATGGCTGTATTCAGTTCTAGAGTCGAATGTATTCCTAAAGGTTCCAGGGTACTCACTGATTAAGGAGACCGTATACCAGTTCTTAGGTAAAAAGAAGTCTCCATTCTCCTCTGTTGCTCTCGTCCAAATATTCGATAACGAAACCCTCCTCTCGGCTTTCATTACCGATGAGCACGCAGATGGTACCTGTACCGTTTTCGTACCCACAGGCCCCAACCCTACTTCGGGAAACATCTACCACTTGCCCAAAGATCGTGTGCACCCAGTAGACGTTTCTATAGAGGACGCCATGCGATCAATCATTAGTTGCGGTGCTGGCTCATCAATACTCATAGCGAAAAAGAATAGAACAAGGCCAACAAAACGTTCAAGCTGAGCCTTGGGGGCACAGTCCCTGAGGGCAACTTAACTCCACGTTAGCGCTTTTGCGGCCGTTGCCTTGCGAAGGCGAAATTAATGTTTTCCTCTATTTTCCTGCAATAGCCAAGTCAGTTACTGACAAATTCACTGACATCTTT
>JAZFSF010000205.1:0-5168 GCA_036446055.1 Bathyarchaeia archaeon
ATCAGAATAATTATGTCTCCTCTGCTCGCAGCGTCTCTACAATTATCTGCTGATTCGGCACCTGCCTGCACAAGGTCATCGACCTTTTCCTTAACGACGTCATAAACGACGAGTTGGTGTCCCGCCTTTAGAAGGTTTTTGGCCATAGGCTTTCCCATAACACCCAAACCGATATATCCAATTTTAACCATGTTCATCCCTCAATTTACGCTTTTTAAGTCACTAAGATTATTTATGCGATTACCTTTTAAATGCTTATAATTTTTTAAGGTTTCCTTTGTCTTTTTCAATCGTTTCCGAAACACTTGTTATTGTTTTATAGTTATACCTTTGTCCGAATGATAGGTTTCTAGGATGATGCGGGTTTGTGGAGAAATCTATTTCCTAATCGAAGCTAAAATCCATGAATAGTTAGCTAGTGTTTATATGTAATTTTTTGTTTTTAGATAGACAGGCAAGTCTTTTACGCTTTCAAGAATGGTGGTTGGATTAGCTGATTGGAGTTTTTCCCTGCTGTGAGTCCCTGTGAGAACGCCTATGGTGATTGCGCCCGCGCGCACCCCTTCTTCGATGCCTTTGAAAGTGTCATCAACCTTCATAACCCTCGAGGGGTCACTCACGTTAAGATGCTTCATCATAGCGTATATCATTGCCGGGTTCGGTCTACTTTTACCAACAACTTCCGAACAAGTCCAATAATCTATCAAGCCATTCTTTTCCCATTCTAAATGATTTATTATAGCCTTTGAAACTACTAAAGGGAAACCACTTCCAACTGCTACATATACGCCTAACTCATGAAGGTGAGAAAAGACATCTCTTGTGCCCTCTATTTCACCAACTCTAGACACATTCTTTAAGAGAGCATCAACAAAGAACGCGTATATTTTATCTGCGTGTAAACCCCCGAACTCTTTTATGACTGTCTTCTTATCTTTACCTCGTTGATCGTTTAAAACATTCATGGGAACAATTACTCCGTATTTTCTAAACGCATCGTCATAGCTTTTAAGAACTAAGGGCGTACCCCCAATCACGTCATCAACGGTAGTTCCCGCCATATCAAAAACTATCAGTTTTAATTTCCCCATCATAAAGCCCACCCATATAATCTGGTAAAAACGTATTAATAAAATTCTTGTAATCTGAGTTCTAACGTCTCGAATGACCTGAATACGTTTACTGTAAATACGCTCAAGGATTAAACCTCAAAGGCTGAGAGAAGCAAGTTAGCTATCTTATGGTATAATGAAGCTAATCATGTGTTCAGTATCATCTGTCGTAATATGAAGATTCGTCTTAATACGACCTCAGACTGTTGATGTGTAAAAAGGAATAATGATTCTGTGTATTTGCATTATTCTCTGAAAGGCGGTCATCTTTTTAACTTGCCCACCCGCTTTGGTATTTTAATACAGTGTTTGGGTGGAGGGAGTGGGAATGAGGATTATAGATGGTCATATTCACGTGGGAAGCAATAGGCTGACCAAATACTACACACTCGATGAGGTGTGGAAGGAACTGCACACGGCTGAGGCGGATGGTGCTTGTATATTTGCATTCCCCGAAGATATGTATCGAAGTGTGAACGTAGCAGAGGCTCGGGTTAAGGCAAATAAATACGTCTTAGAGGTTTCGAAAACATCGAGAGACTTCTACCCCTTTTACTTTGTGTGGAATGATTATCTTCTACCAGATAACTTAGAAGCGTATCGCGGCATCAAGTGGCATAGACACGCTGACGAACCGAAGTATGACTATGATGACCCGAAATGCTTTGAGATTCTTAATAGCATCAAGGAGCTCAGACTTCCTGTACTCCTAGAGGAAGAGTTTGAAAACACTGTTCTCTTCATTAAGCAAAACCCCGCGTTGACCGTGATTATTCCTCATGTGGGGGGAGCAAATGGGGGAACCAAACGAATGGAGGTCTTCTTCGACAACCCAAACATTTATTTCGATACTGCTGTCGCCCCTCTCGAGTCCATCAAGTATATACTTCGAAAGGTGGGTCCTGAAAGGATTATATTTGGTTCCGATGTCTCAGGTACGAAAATGCCATTCTTCAACTTCCCCATAGTGGAACGGGATAAGTTACGAAAGCTCGATCTTGACGATGAGTGCATGCAACTCATCTTTGCTGGCAACATTGAAAGACTTGTCAAGGCATAGAATGTAAGTTTAAGGATTTCCTCAACCTCAGAGAAAATGGAGACCATACCTGTTCTTCCTGCCTAAAATATGTTCACTAGCATAAATCCAAGATAGCAAGCTACACGCCTTTTTGGGGTTTGTAGAGGAAGCCGAATTGAAGACATTTAAGCATATAAAGTCTATTTATTAAATGTATGAGGGTTGTGAAGGATATGAAGATCATAGATGTTGAAACTATTGTTTTTAAGTATCGGTCAAAACGACAACACGACCTTGCAGGGCACACCCATCCAGCTCCAGAGCATGACGCGCTTCAGACCTTGACAGCGATAGTGACTGATGAGGGGGTCAACGGATATTGTTTCGGGGGAAGCAAGGAGATAAATGACCGCATCGTTAAACCCTCGTTGCTGGGCAAGAATCCGATGGACAGGGAGAAGATCTGGCAGATGTTTTATCGTCGGCTTCAGGGGTCTAGAGGAGGAATTAGCGATAGGCAGCTTTCAGTTGTCGATATGGCTCTATGGGATTTCGCTGGACGCTACTTGAAGCAGCCAATATGTAAGCTTCTAGGAGGCTATCGGGAAAAGGTGTGGACCTACGCAAGTACAATGTGTGGAGACGAGATTGAAGGGGGATTAAACTCGCCTGAGGCTTACGGGAGATTCGCTGAAAAACTGACGAGCCTGGGATACACTGCCATCAAGATTCATACGTGGATGCCGCCCATCGAGTGGGCACCCGATCCAAAAAGGGATATTGCTGCTTGCAGGGCCGTCAGAGAAGCCGTTGGAGATAACATACCTCTCATGCTTGACTGCTATCATGGCTACAATCGGGAGCAGGCCTTATACATGGGCAAAGAGTTGGAGAAAATCAACTTCTACTGGTTTGAGGAACCAATGGATGAACACAACATAGTGTCCTACGTCTGGCTCGCAGATAAACTCGATATCCCCGTTGTGGGACCTGAAACAGCTGAAGGAAAGATTTGGACTAGAGCCGAATGGATCTTGAGAGAAGCGGCGGACATCTTACGTGGGGGGGTGGGAGACAACGGTGGAATCACACCTTTGATGAAGACAGTACACCTCTGCGAGGCCTTCGGCGTGCGACTGGAGATTCATGGGGGAGGCGCAGGTAATCTTCAGGTTCTAGGCGCAATGGGGATTCCGGGTGAATTTTATGAGAGGGGACTACTCCACCCCAACTACGACTATGAGAGCGCAACGCCTTGGCTGAAGGAGGTCATCGACACCGTGGATAGCCAAAGTCACGTGCACATCTCTCAGAAACCAGGATTAGGCATGGAGATAGATTGGGATTTCATCGAAGAAAACAAGATAAAATCCGATAAATAACAAAAGCTAGCATGTAATCACAGAATGAAGAGTGGATTCGAGGCCTTGTAAAGGTTGAGGGAAAACATTTTAGTCGTGGGAAACGATATGTACCCAGACCTTTTGTACTCTAGGTAAGGAGAGGACTACTTTAATGTATGACATATTAATCAGGAATGGACGGATTGTTGACGGGACTGGAAACCCTTGGTTTAGAGCCGATGTAGGCATTGCTAAAGGGAGAATAGTTAAGATTGGTAAGATATTGCCTGAAGAAGCTGAAGAGTTTATCGACGCCGCTAACCTCATGGTCTGCCCTGGTTTCATAGACGCTCACGCCCATTCAGGCATTTACCTCATCGTTAATCCAAGAGGGGAGAGCATGATTCGTCAGGGTGTTACCACCCAAGTCTGTGGAAACTGTGGCTCATCTCTTGCACCCATAACTGATGTGAACAGAGAATATATGACAACCCGACGTGGCTCACTGACTGATGAAGTATCGTGGGACTGGGCGTCCTATTCTGAGTACCTCGAAAAGATTGAGGGACAGGGAACCTCCATTAACTTCGTTTCCTTCGTTGGCAATGGAACCGTCCGAACGGCAGTCATGAGCTTAGAGCTCCGTAAGCCAACCCAGCAGGAGCTGAGTGAGATGAAGAAGCTTGTGGACGAGGCGATGAAAGCCGGGGCCTTCGGTTTATCCACGGGTCTTTATTATTCACCTAGTGGTTTTGCGGATACCGATGAGGTTGTTGAACTCAGTAAAGTGGTCGCCGAGTATGGGGGTATCTACCACTCCCACATTCGAGGAGAGAGCGCTATGGTCCTAGACTCGGTGAAGGAGGCCATCGAGATCGGAAACCGAGCCGGTGTACCTGTAGAAATCGCCCATCACAAAGCGTATGGCAAAGACTACTGGCATCTCATCGATGACACTCTTCAGGCCATGGAGGAAGCTAGGGATAAGGGCGTTGATGTGACGTGTAATGTATACCCATACCTCTTTGGACAGACGGGGCTCTCAGCTATGGTTCCGTATTGGGCTCATGCCGGTGGAAGGGAGGAGCTGATCAAGAGGCTTAATGATATACCTACACGAGAGAGAATAAAGAAGGACATGCGGGAAGGCGTTCCAGGGTGGGAAAGCCACGTCAAGGCTACTGGGTGGGATACGATTATCGTGGCCAGATGCCCCGTCCATGAGGCGTATGAAGGTAAGTCCTTTTCCCAGATCTCTAAGGAGGAAGGGAAAAATCCCTACGAGGTGGCACTGAACCTCTTGCTTGAGGGGTTAGAAGGAAAAGGTGGCACGTCCATCAAAATCTTTGGTCAAGGAGAGGAGGACAGGAGGAAAGTGTTAAAGTCACACCTCTCCATGATCGGCTCTGACGGCTATGCCTTAGCGCCCTACGGGGTTCTGTCAAAAGGGCTCTACCACCCGAGGATGTACGGGTGTTTCCCTCGCTTTTTCAGAAAATATGTGCGTGAAGAAGGGCTCCTAACTTTTGAAGACGCGGTACGGAAGACCACATCCCTTGCAGCTCAGAAACTAGGGATCAGAGATCGAGGGCTGCTCCGTGAGGGCATGTGGGCAGATATAGTCGTCTTCAACCCAAAAACCATTGCGGATAGGGCCACGGTGCAAGAACCATATCTCTATCCTGCAGGCAT
>JAZFSF010000206.1:0-4875 GCA_036446055.1 Bathyarchaeia archaeon
GCTCGGATCTGCCTATAAAACCATATTTCTCCGCCACAGGCTCTAGGGATTCTACCTCATTGATACATTCCGCGATTAGTGAAGAGAAAAGTTCAGTCGCTCTCCTCTCTTTTTCTATCATCTCCACCAGACTTTTTGCTGACCTGGCCACTAAACCTTCAAACTCCTTGACACCCTGATGTACCCTGAATCCCACGGACTCTAATTCTGAAAGGCGTTCAAGGAGGGTTTCTAAGTATTCATCCAGCGCTGGTCTATAAACTCCGGCAGTCAAGGTTTCTAAGCTACGGAGACGCTGCTCTGTCTTCCTGGTTTGCTGTTCAATTACTGTAAGGGTATACTTACCGACTTTGCCACCAACCTTTTCGAAGGACTTGTCATACAACCCTTTTTTAATCAAGCTTTTGCGTAACTCGTCAAGTTCCTTTAAGGTTTCCCCAACATTTACTAATTTCCCGGCTTGAGAAATGTAATCGTGTGTGGAACCATAATCCTCCCTAACCTTGGTAATAGTCTCTACTTTCAAGCGATCTATTGTCTTATCGCTTGCTGTTCTCCACCAGGTATATATCACACTTAGAAATATTGTCACAGCCACGATGCCAATGCCATAATAAGCTACTTCAGCAATTCCAAAATTTATCAGTGCAAAAAATCCAGCGCCAAGAATGAGAAGTATTAATATTGTAGTAACAACGTACTCGTTCATTCTTCGACCGTCTCCGTTTCCTCTTCTTCGTATAAGGTGAAATCCTTCTCGTATTCCTCCAGAACCTTTAAGGATATGTCCTGATACTGGCTCGCTAATTTACTCAAGTCATAAAGGCGAGAAATCTGATTGGGCCTATATGTTAGCATTACTGTCGCCGTGGCCAGATTTCTTTTTGTCAAAGCTACGCCAAAGTGAGTTTCACCTAGCCTAGACCGTTCCTCCATAACCATCTTAGCCATTGATGTGTTCACCTTGCCGCCCTTTGTCAAATACGCTGGAGGGAGTCTTAGCAAAACCAGATTTTTCTCGGACTCGCTCACTCTAACATCTTCTACTGTTAGCTTCATGAAAGCACGGTAAAGTAGACTTACGACATCGATTTCCTTGTACCCTCGGATGGGAAAGATATAACGAAGAAAATCCCGGGTCTTCTCGCTGGTCCTTGCCAAACACGCGAAACCTGGTCGCTGCTTATCTTTAAGGGTGAAAGATGAAGCTGCTATCATATCCTTTAGATCTATCACTGGAGCATATCCCTCGAATTCCGCTGGATTCAGCCTTTCAAGGGCAGTTCCGATAACAATGTCACGTAAACATCTCGCTACATATTCATTATATCGCTGAAAAAGGGTCTCGCTACTCTCAGCGTAAGCCAGCTTTTCGTTATCGACCAGTACGATGGAATCCACATTCTCGATCAAGACATTGAGGCACTCCACCGCATTTTTAGCAGTAAGGCCGCCTTCGTGATTTGCAGGCAATACAACAACTGCAATCACTGGTATCCCCATCTCCCTCAATACTTGGGATATGATGGGACCAGCGCCACTTCCAGTTCCTCCCCCTAAACTGAAAATAACAAACGCTACTGGTATACCTACTCCCCCCTCCTCTGAACCCTTAACTCTGGCCCGCTCTACTATTATGTCCCTAATAGTGTCTTTGTGACGTTCGGCATCCTGCGCCGCTTTTAATCTGTTTTTACCATATCCCCCACTGACGAAGTGTTCGAAGCCCTGGATATTACCATCGATAAACCCCCGATCCCTTGACATTCCAACCCAATATTTTTTTTCTATGTTCTTCATGGTTTGGAGGTCCATGGTAGCTGAATTGACCGTTATTGGCTCGGCTACTTGGTACATGTTTTTGTCGTAGAACGCGGCATCAACTATGCCGCCTCCACATTGTCCTACACCGATAAACGCGTAAGGCATCGCATAACCCTTCTCAAGGTAAATATTTATAAATTTTCTTACCTAGTTAGGGATATGCTTCGAAGGCCGCTATTTTTAGCGCTTTTATTATCTTTTCTATTACCCTCGATTAACGCACAAGACTGCGGCGAATTAGTTCTTGAGGTAAGAGATTTGGAAGCTCCTTCCTTCGACGAATATCATCAACTCAACGACATGAAACAGGACACTCTCCTTATATTATACGGCAGGGAAAGAGCAACATGCCCTGAGGAAATTTCCTCTATTTCGCTTTTTACAATGAATTTTGTTCATGGTTTTGAGAATGCTTCCAATAAAACCAAAAACATGGATGGAGAGCAACGGGCTGAAGCCTTGGAAGATTCCCTAGAATTAGTGGAAGAAATAAAAGCCTATTCAAACACCGACCTTAGAATAGAACACCAAGGTATAATAGACGCTGCAGACAGAGCAATAAAAGAGTTCCTAACCGTCCAAGCTAAAGCCTACGTAACTAACGCAGAAGAAGCAACGGCTACTGGGGAAAAGATCTACCATTACAAACAAGCGACAAACGCCTACTACGGAGCAGACGAGACGTTAGAAGCAGAAAATCTCAAACTAAAGTGGCAGACCCTAGAGAGAGATTATTTAGATGATTTAGTGTCGGCTGGAGAGCTGATTTCCTCAGGAGATACAAAGTACTCAAAAGCTATGCCTATGATTTCTGGGGATATTGTCCCCCAAATTGACGCCTATATATTGAGCAGAAGTGCTTCCATCGATTATTCCAATGCCTTGGTCTATTATACTTATCATTTGGAATCAGATAAGGTTGCCATAACCTTAGAAAAAATATCTGTTGTGTCCAATTCAATGGGGGAACTAAGGCAAGTCATAGCCAAATATTTTTCTTTGTCCCTCATTACTCTGATAGGCCTTTCCCTATACCTCTTGAACCGCTTGAAATCGTGGCGAGGCGATACCTATGATTATTCCCTTGGCAATGAATTGGTGAGAGTGAGGACCGGTGGAGACTAAGTTATCGATATTCATAGTATCGTCAATTGTCTTATCGGTTATGCTCCAAGCCCCCGTTTTTGCCGAAGTAATAGTCCATCTGGACGGCTATTATAACGAATTTTATTTCACATTCGATAAGCCTAGAGGAACTGTACCTTCCTATGATGAATCAAGGGATATAATATTCAAAAATCTTGACACAAATAATAGCGTATCAGTATCGAGCATCTCATTATCCATTTCCGACATTCCAGGATTTACTGTAACAGCAGATACAAATTCCCTTAGTCTTAGCCCATCAGGTAGAACCAAGATCACACCAGTATTCCACGCCTCAAAGGATATGGAAGAGGGTGTGCACAGAGGGAGTCTAAGTCTCACTGGCACAAATGTTAATTTTAATCGTAGCTTACGCGTTCAAATAACTTGGCCGGATCCATCAATAAATGCTGTCTGGGATGAATCTAATTGGGGGCAAATCAAAGCTGGCAGTAATTTTACTCGAAATTTGATTATAAATGAATCAGTGGGTTATAAATCGGTAAACGATACCCAGCTTATTCTAGTAGAATTTGGCCCTGCAAACTTGACCTATACAAGGAACCTTGGTACAATCTCACCTCAAAGTAAAAACACTATACCTGTCGATATCAACATTCCTACTAGCGGGCTAGTACCTACTAAATATTTCGTGACACCGTCTATAAGCGTAACCGGTACTGTGTCGATCACAGTCACAGATGCTTCTTATGAAATCCCTGTTCCACAACTTGCTCTAGATGCCGATACACTAGATTTTGAAGAGATTACCTTTGAGCCGGGTAAAGATTCAGCTAGTCAACAAATAGTCTTACAAGAGACTGGTGGATACACTCCCATCGAAGGTTTAAATTTATCTTTAGCCTCTGGTGAAGAGGGATGGATAGAATATCTCGAATTCGATTATATATCTCCAGGCGAGAGTGTGCCGGTACTCTTCTCCCTTAGGCTTCCTTCCGAAGCAAGTCTTGGGGTTAAAGAATGGAAATATTCTTTGACCACTAAATACGCTGGAAACCGCGATATTACCGGAAGTGTAAATGTATATTTCCCCGGAGTCGAAGACGCAATGAAAGACCTAGATATCATTGCCTCTACAATAAATCCTGCAGACCCTCAAAAGGAGTTATTAGACAATACAAAACTATTACTGGAAAATGCGCGGGGAGAAACTGAGCTTAGAGATATCACCATGGTGATGTCTGTATATAGCGGTGCTAGAACTCTCACTAATTTATTAGAGGACTTAAAAGAAGTAAGAGAAACAGATCTTGAAAGAGCCGGTGCTATTATTGTTCTCTCTAATAATGCTTTAAACAGGATAAATATTGGAAATGAAAATCTCGATAAACCCCAGCTGAAGGAATATTCAGAGATTTGCTCAAAAATAGGTGGGGAAATCTGGCAAGACAACGCTGAGAGCATAGTTGGACTCATTTCCGAAAAAGCTGAAGCAAATAGGGAGTCGAACTATAGAGTAGCTACATTATATTATAGTCGTGGGGCCGAGATTTATTCTCTACTTAATGACCCAAAAGCTGAAGAGTATTCTACATCTCGAAAACAATTAGAAGTCCTTTACAGAGACTCCATAGCCAAAGCCGTAAATCTTCAGACGGAAGGAGACGGTGACCTTGAAAAATCCCATAGTAAGATGCTCAAAGTAGTGGATTTTTATTTTGTAATAAATCCGTTCTCATATGATTCAGTGGACAAGACATATTCCACTGCTCTGGATAAATATAATGAAGCACTGCACCTCTACCAAGTTGCTGGTGAAAATAATGATGCAGATCTAACCTCAAAAGCCATAGAAAAAATAGAACGTGAGCAGAGCATCTATAAGAACGCGTTTATCATTTACGGGCTATTTTGGATAGTACTTTTTATTTGGTTTATTATCCG
>JAZFSF010000207.1:0-4990 GCA_036446055.1 Bathyarchaeia archaeon
TTCTTCAGCCTTCTCTAAAACGGATGGTTTAGAATGGAAACAGTAATAATGCATAATTCCTCCCTCAGGCTTCAGGAGCCTACATGCGATGTCAATGAACTCCGATGCTTTTTCCGGTAGATCCAATATAACCCTATCAAAAACACCTGTAAACCTTTCAACTAACGTCTTGACGTCTCCGAGGATGGGTATCACCGTTTTCTCAACTCCGTTTGCCTTTATATTTCGCATTAAAAAATTGTATGCCTTCTCATTCACATCTACCGCGTAGACTTTGACGTTTTCACAGGTTTTCCCGATCTGAATTGCAAAGGGTCCTACGCTGGCGAACATATCTACAATCGTCTCTCCCTCTCTCACTTGCTCAGCCACCCGCCTCCGCTCCTCCGAGAGTCGAGGAGTAAAATACACCTCCGTTGGATCCAACTGGTATGTACAACCATACTCCCTGTGAACAACCTTGGTATCCCCCGTTCCAGCTATGACTTCAAACCGCCTCAATCGATGCTTGCCTTGCACAAGTCCTGCCTTCGCCAACACCGTCTCCACATTCCTGTTCACCTGTAAAACGGCGCTTCCCACACTCCGCTTCCAAGCTTCAATTTCAGGGGAGATGTCAACGATGGCAACGCTCCCTACGATGTCCATGGCTTTGGGAAGATATGATAAAAGATCGGGCGGTAGATCGTTTTCCAAAGCCTCAATTAACGATTTCACCGCCCTCACTCTCTTAGGAAAACTGTCCCAAACACATTCAAAGGTATAAAGTGTCTCTTTGAGTTTCTCATCATCTTCTTTGGAGAGTGTTCTTTTCAGAGGAATGACCAGCGAATCCTCTGCGTTCTGTATCTTTAATTTTCTGTCAATCAATGTTAACTGAGTAACGGTCTTTATCGCTCTTTCTCCAAGCCTCTTCGAAACCTTCAATCCATGAGCCATAGGCATAACATCGTTCAACCTGTACATACACTGAACACATAACTCTTTTTTATGTCTAACTCTAATGGCCCTTTTCCAACGTCCTCTCATCGAATAAGTAGATTCGATTTCAAATCTTCTTCTAACGTCTTAAGCAGAAGGTCAGCGGTAGCTATGAGCTTCAAACACAAGAATAAATACAGGTTTAACCAAACTATTCGTATGAAACATGTTGATTTTGGAGTACAGATTGAACCTCAGTACGGGTTCACTTACGAAGCGATACGCAAGATAGCAGATGTCTGTGAGTCATTAAACTTCGAATCGATATGGGTATCCGATCACCTTTTTATGACAACTGACTCCGTAGACATCCCTTGCCTTGAGTGTTGGACGACCCTTACATCCCTAGCTCGGGACACAACTAAGTTAATGTTGGGTCCTATGGTCTCGTCGCAGAGCTATAGGAACCCAGCGTTGATGGCGAAGGTCGCCGCAACCATCGACCACATCAGCAATGGGCGCCTCTACTTCGGCATCGGCGCAGGCTGGAAAGAAGTTGAGTACAACGCGTACGGTTACCCGTATCCCAGGCCTGTCGTTCGCATCCGACAACTCGAGGATGCCCTTCAAATCGTTAAAAAGATGTGGACGGAAGATAAAGCTACCTACAAGGGCCGGTACTATTCCATCGAAGAAGCTCTCTGCTTTCCCAAACCAGTCCAAAAGCCGCATATCCCCATCTGGGTAGGTGGCACCGGAAATCTTACTCTACGTGTGGCGGCGAAGCACGCCGACGCCTGTAACTTCGCGTGGACTCTTCCCCTAGACATTTTCAAGCAAAAGCTTGATGTTCTGAGAAATCACTGCATAAAGGTTGGAAGAGACTACCAGTCAATACGAAAGTCTGCAGGCGTTATGATCACGATGGCTCCTACAAAGAAAGAGGTCAGCCGTAAACTTGCGGAACAGGAAAAGAGACGCAACACCCCTTATATGAGGTACTTGAGTAGACAACGTCCAAACCTAGTTGGAACGCCTGATGTGGTGACAGAAGGGATAAGAGAATACCTTGACTTGGGAGTCGATCACGTCATTCTCAGATTTCACTACGGAGAAGAAATCGACTCAATGACCCTCTTCATGGATGAAGTGAAGAACAGGCTTTAGTCCACAAAGTTTTTCTCGATACTTATCAGCAGATAACTCAAAGACTTCGCGTAGTCGATGGTGGAGAATTCACATGAGTGATGGTTCCATCGGAAAAGAATCCCATCGTAGATGGGTTTTCCCCTTGAATCGTTAACGGTTGACTGTATTGCGGTGATATTCACAAAAGAAGTACAGGATATGATTTTGTGTTTGCCTAGAAATCAGCTCCAATGGACTTATAGAACACTCTTTCATCACCTTCGCAAGGAGATTGACCCGTTGTATGTCTAGAACGATAACGTTTGTGGCTTTTGGAGACAGCCTCACAGTGGGGTTTATCCCTTCGCGTATAGTAACGCGGCCGTATTCGCGGTTTTTAAAGGAAATCACAGACGATTTTCTACTGCACTCTATCAGACCCCATACGTTTAAGACCCGATTTATTAACAGGGGTTTAAATGGTGATGTAACGAGTGGTATGCTCCTGCGATTTAACAAGGACGTCATTGCATTGAAACCGAATTACGTCATAATTTTAGGCGGAACAAACGATATTGGCTGGGGTCTTCCTATTGACGAAATATTCTCCTGCCTCAAAACAATGTATGAAAAAGCTGTCGATAATAACGTGAAGCCCATCGTATGTACCGTGCCTTCCCTTCTTGGATGGGATGAAGGCATACAGCCACGACTGACTCTTAATCACTTATTACTGCACTTTTGTCATGAGAAGAATACTTTATGTGTCGACCTTTTTGAAGCAACGTGTGATTCTGCGACGAAACGACTCCGATCGGAATACTCCAGTGATGGCTTGCATTTCAAGGCTCTAGGCTACAGAAAAATCGCTGAAACAATCTTCAAAGAAGCCGTGCGAAGGATACTGACTTATGATCTTCCCTTAAAGATGGGGAGTTAGCTCCTCTCACATTTTACAAGACCCTTAATTGTATAACTGGCTACTCGGAAGTCTCTCGTGTTTCTGTAGTTAGCTAAGCTAAGTACTCTCTTATTCTTCGTATGCCTTCTTGGATATTCGCTTCAGAGGTCGCGTAAGAGAACCTGATATGTTCTCCTTCGCCCTTAATTTTCTGGCCAAAGTGGATGTCCGATAACACGGCTACTCCAGCATCGTGAAGCAAGCGTTTTCGAAAGCTCTCGGAGTCTTTAGCATCGACCCGTCGACATGCTTCAGTCACATTAGGCCATACATAAAATGCGCCTCCTGGAGCCTTACATTGTATCCCTTCAATTTCGTTCAATCCCTTCACGATGAGGTTTCGTCGTTTTGTGAAGCTAGCCATCATCCTGTCCATGGATTCTTGGGGTCCGGTTAATGCCTCGATAGCGGCGTATTGGTTCGGGTGTCCGGCGCACGAATCCGTGTTGGTGATCCATCGTGCGAGGGAAGTTGCGAGGAGCTTATTGGCGGCGAAGCCAATCCGCCACCCGGTCATTGCATACGTCTTCGACATGGAGTCCATGAGGACCGTTCGTTCCTGTGCTTCTGGGACGGAGGCGATACTCGCGAACTCACCATCGTGTACCATATGTGAGTAAATTTCATCGGAAAGGATCCACAGATCTGGGTAGCGTTTGATGACATCCACGATTGCTTCGACATCTTCCTTTCTCAGGACGCCACCAGTGGGATTGTGAGGGGAATTCAAGATGAGAAGACGCGTTCGATCGTTCACCTTTCGCTTCAGTTCCTCGATATCGAGTCGATACTCGTTGCGTTCTCGAAGCATGTATGGTACGGGTACAGCTCCCTGTGCATGGATTTGAGATTCGTAGATAGGGAACCCAGGATTCGGGTAGAGCACTTCATGGCCCACCCCAAAGTCGGTGATGCATAGGATTACGTAGCCGATGAAGGGTTTCGCGCCATTAGCGACCACTACAGACTCCGACGTCACATGAATTCCTCTCGTTATCGAGAAATATTCTGCGACTGCCTCCCGTAATGGAGGAATGCCTGCTGACTCGGTGTACCCCGTTTTTCCCGCGTTTATTGCCTCGATAGCAGCTTGTTTGATGTGTTCTGGTGTGTCAAAATCTGGTTGCCCGATGCAAAAGTTTATGATGTCTGCACCGGTCTCGAGGAGCATATTTACTTCTTTCAAAACGACGAACGCATTTTCCGTTCCAAGACTTTTAGTTCTATTAGACAAATTCAATTCCATTTAATCACCCAGTTCATATAGGATACCCAAGTCATTCAACTACTCTATTTAAAATAAAATTTAAAATCGGAGTGGCTGCTCAATAGTTTGCTGAACAGGAAGAGGACGCCAAAAAAGTATTAATTGATGTAGCCATTTGCAATCACTCTTCTTCACTTTTTTGGTCTTTTATTGTCTATGTATTATTTAAGAATTTTGTGCACAAGCATGTGCATAGACCAATCGTCATCGAGTTCGATGGAGATCTATGCCAAGTTGCCTCAATTATTATTCTCAGACTACGATATTCTTTGATACGCGGCTTTTAGGTATGAGAAAGATTGTTCTAATTCCTTTGAGGCATTGTTTTTTCTATCAATCGTTATGGATACTAGTTTTTTTATACCTTTTGCTTGTGCCGATTATATCTTTAATATGCTCTTTCTAAGCTCGTAAGATTGGTCTTCATATACTTTAGTGGGAGATTTCCACAGTAACCTCTGATTTTCTTCTTTACTCATGCATCTTATTGCCTAATCATCGTTTTACCGCGATTTGATGTAGAAGGTTCTGCCAATATTTTGTTTTCGGTACAACTCTCACAAACGATGTCTTTAATGCTTCGTGAAAAGCTAGCTTTTATCAGGAGCAGGTCATTCAGAATCTGCGAAGTCCTGTTTTTGTACTTCCATTCTCTAAAAGATAAGCGTTTGTATAGAGCTAGCTTTTTTGGGTCAACTAGTTTCTCTCATGTT
>JAZFSF010000208.1:0-3291 GCA_036446055.1 Bathyarchaeia archaeon
CAAGCCTCGGCCATCCACGCTAAAATCCAGATCGACACCACCGACTTGACTCCTGTTCAGGTTCTTGAGGAATTCCTAAAACAAGCACGCACACGATACCTCGAATCCGAGGACCTTCTACGCATAATGATGAACGAGTAGCCAATAACCCAAAAGACGTCTATGTGATGGAACTCATGTCTGGGGACAACCTTTTTGACAAAACTTGCCATCCTTCACTGTCGACACGACTGCGTTCTTGGCTGTGATTTGTATACGATTATCCATAAAGAGTTGATTTGAATGAAGATAGATTCAATCGTTACAGTCCCCATAACTTGTCATGGCCGGACTAGGAGAGGCATCGTGAAAATCACGACGGACGAGGGGTTCATCGGCTACGGCGAGGTGGGTGAGACAGCCTCGGAACAGTTAGGTCCGATAATAATCTCCCGTTGGAGTCGACTCATCGTAGGGAAGAATCCGCTGGACACGGAGAAAATTCTCCGAGAACTATGGGTCGGTAGCCTTTTTGCAGGACGTGGTGGCGGTGCACTTCTCAGTTCTTTAAGCGGCGTCGATTTCGCGCTCGTGGATTTGAAGGGGAAGATTCTCGGGATTCCGGGTTATCAAGTCGTGGGCGGAGGCTTTCGAAGCCGAATCCGCATCTACCAGGACACAGCAGGCGGGCCGGACCCAGCGGCGTATGCGAGGAACGCGTTGGAGGCCGTGCGAAGGGGCTTTGACGCCATTAAATTCGATTTAGATGTGGGCTTTGGTGAACGAAGAGCGGAACACGGGTATGAGCCCTACAATGAAACCGTGTCCAACAGGGAGCTAACGTTGATGGTGGCAAAGGTAGACGCTATCCGCGAGGCAATCGGTTACGACATCGACCTCGCTATCGACCTTCATGGCAGATATAACACGATGTCCGGGATTAAGATCGCGAAGGCCTTGGAGCCCTATAAGCTTATGTGGCTGGAGGAGCCGGTGCCCCCTGAGAACGTTGATGCGATGAGGGAGGTCAAGATGTCCACGAGCATCCCTATCTGTTGCGGGGAAAACCTCTACTCCAAGTGGGGTTTTAGAGACCTCTTAGTGAAGCAGGCCGCGGACATAATCATGCCTGATATCGCTCAAGTAGGTGGAATAATCGAAGGAAAGCGGATCGCTGATTTCGCTGACATGTACTATATCCCCGTCGCACCCCATAACAACTGCGGTCCCCTCGCCACCATAGCTCAAGCCCACTTCTGTGCAGCCATACCCAACTTCCACATCCTGGAGTGGCACGGTGCGCGAGTTCAGGATTGGGATAAGATTGTCAAATGGAACGGCCCTGTCATCGATAAAGGTGGCATCAATCTACCGGATAAGCCTGGCCTCGGGTATGAACTGAATGAAAAAGAGATTCTACGGCGAGACCCCGACGCAGAAGAACTCTTCACGTAGCTCCTTTGACAAAGACCTAGATATTTAAGGTGTATCGAGGAATTAGCTACCTACGTGCTAAAAGTTTAGGATTCCGAATCGTAAGGGAATCCTCGTGTAGTGTATGAGTCGGTTTCTCCTATTTCTGAGGAATACGGGGGGGGGGGTCCTAGACATGACACGTATTTACCCGTCAGATAACCTTTGTGTTTGAGCTACGTCCAGCTACCTAAGCGATTTTGTCGTCTCAATCGTAGGTCGCCATGATGTTTCTCTGGTGTCCTTCCCGTCGGCTTCCGTCGTGCGGACCGTGGATTGACCTCGTACTTCTCCGCCACAACCTCGTTCAGCACATACCCGATCCCTGGACCCGTGTGCATCGTGATCCACCCGTCCGTTATCGGATTCGGCTCTTCAAGCAAGACCACTTCCGGATGCTCGTCTTCTATGGGCACCGCGGGTCGCCATTTGGACGCGGGATACGATTCCACAATCAATCCATTCGACATCGCTGCAACAGGGGCAGCTCCTAGGACGTGCCCACCGTGCGGTGAGAACCAAATGTGCTCGGTTTCGGCCAAGGCAGCGGCCTTCATGATGGGTGTGAATCCGCCACAGACGCCTGGATCTATCTGGAGTACATCGATGCTACGGGACTTGATCAGGTCTCGAGCGCCATATTGAGTGTATTCGTTCTCGCCACTGGCGACGAAGACACTCGTGGCGATCTTTACTTCGCGGCTTCCCGCATAGTCATCGGGCATCACGGGCTCTTCAAACCAATAGGGCTCATACCGTTCAATGGCTTTGATGAATCGGATGGCACTTTTGGCGTCCCATGCATTGTTAGCGTCCACCATCAACTCGACGTCGTTGCCGATGGCGTCTCTTGCGGCCTTGACCCGCTTGATATCCTCCTTCATGGAGACCCCGAACACCCACGCGCCAACCTTCATCTTCACATGTTGATATCCCAGCTCCACGAAACCCACCAACTCCTTTCCCAGCTCCTCAGGGGTTTTTCCCTGCTGGTAGTAGCCGCCTGCTGCGTACACGGGCACTCGATCTCGAAAACCGCCCAAGAGGCGGTGAACTGGTTGCTTCGTCACCTTACCCAACAGATCCCAAAGAGCCATGTCCACGTATCCAATCGACCGAACCCATTCCCCCTTTGAACAGCGTTTGCGATGGGTACCTCCAAACATCTTCAACCACAGATACTCAATAAGGCCAGGATCCTCCCCCAGCAAGAGATCGCTAACCCTGTCCTCCCAGTACTGCAGATTCTGGTCACAGGGACAGATCCCTGCATACCCCTCATCCGTCATGATTTCTATGATTCTCCTAGTTCGAGCCGCCCCGGGAACGCTCCGAAGGGTACCATTGGTCTGCGGGATCAATTTAACAGAAGTCGGTGGAAACTGGAAAACCCTTACCCGTACATCAGTTATTTCCAAACCTATTTCACATCACGTCTATAATCTCTTCTCTTATTCAATAGCTTTACTCTCAAACACACTTCATACCCTAGAACCTCGAGGTACAAACTCGAAGGTTGAGGAATACCTGATTGAAACTGGCAGGTATTTTTAGTACTCATGATTTGTTACGTGTAATTAGTTAGCCAACTCTTTAGCGGGCAAGAAAACAGTTGGACATTTATGGGATACCGAGTAATGAACCCATGATTAGCGAAGACTATGAATCTTTGTGATGATGAAGGTCTTATAAACACGAAACAGATGGATTTTTCGTATAGTAGTGTCGAAACTCTCTTTAATGAAGGAGAGTTTCTGAATAAAATCACTTTACTGAGTAAAAAAAAGAAATAAAAAAGGGATTACGTGCTACTAGGCACTCGACTCGTGAGAACTCTAT
>JAZFSF010000209.1:0-11086 GCA_036446055.1 Bathyarchaeia archaeon
CTTTGCAGCAGTTATATTTGCTCTTTGGGCTTCTCGTCCCCGAGATCTTGTTGTTCCTTCTCTAAGTATTAACACTGGTTGACCGCCTACCTGAGCGGGTATTGCTTCCAATTCGAGTCAGCTCCATTTCGTGAATGAGATAAATGATGTTTTTTATTTAAACTTAGCGTTTAACCCCTCTCGGATGAAAGACCACTTATTCATCTATGTCATTCATTGTGTGAGATAGAATCTATGACTGTAAAAGACTTTTCAATATATGATTTAAGTTGTAGAAAACCCGTTTTTGAGTTAAAACTTATAGATAAGGAATAGCTGTCATTTCGCGATTACGGATTCGTTGGGAAGGGTATACTTAAAAATGGGGGGTATAATGTTTACTCGAGAGGGCTAAGATGGTTTTTCGAAGACGTTCTCCGAAGTATTCTTATACACTCCTTAAGCTTGATGAAATTGAAAAGACAGTTGAAGAAATTGCTAAAGCAGTATCCAACCCACTTCTTCAGAATAAGCTTTTTCTCAGGAACACATTAAGCAATCAAGAATCGAATATTACAATTGTGGCGAAGAAAAAGAAGGAATTGATAGGTGTAGTAAATGGAATTTCGATGAAAAATCAGCCACTTAATCCCCAAATAGCCTTCGTCTGGACAAAGCATCGGGAGGCTTCAATGGAGGGAGTGCCTCAAATGCTCCTCGAAAAATTCGAAGAGGAAGCGAAGAAGCGGAATCCCCAGGCGTCTTACATCACTGTCAATGTACAAACCTCCGACTTCAGCTCCATAACCTTGTACGCCTTGAGCAACTTTCTCATTGAAGGATTTGTTAAAGGATTCTCTGGAGACCCAGACGTAGTTATTTTGAGAAGAAGCTTCAACAAACCTTCTATAACTCCTTTAGCTTGAATACTAGTCAACTCTTCCTTCCAAGCACGTAAAATACGTCCATTCATGAGAAGCCTACTTAAGATACATTGTTCTTCAAGGTATCCTTATTAATCCATCATGATGTTGATTCGTTTATTAAGGGCTTTAGTCTCGTCACATCTTCTAGATTTATAGGCAATAATATCGATGAAGAAGGCAGGTCTTCTTCGAAGAGGTCATCGGGTTTTCCATCGTAACAACTTGCCAAAAAAATAAGTGAAACGAGGTTGTGCCCCTGATATCGCCTGTACCACGCCACCAACATAATCCGCTTTTTAGCTATTTCGTTACACGTTGAGATGAAACAGGCATAAGATTCTACGTGTAAAACTGGATGATACCAATTTCTATCACAATACAGACTTCGTTATATTTTTAAAGATATAAGATTCATGATAATCCAATTCCGTTAAAACCTTTAATCCAACATCCCTAAAATTAGCAACAAAAATCAGCTGAAACGAAGAGGTTTCAGAAACTTCCTCCCCAATCCATACATTGTAAGCTAATCTAATTCTAGAACACCACCCTAACGTCGAATACTTTGTCGTTGCTTCGCTTGGGGGACTTGTTATGATTTATGTTCGTTGGAAACATTACAAAATAAGAAAAGAATGTCAAATCCAACATGGAACATTATAAGGCTGCAAAACTTTGGTGTAGAGCAATGTTTCCCCTTTATGACGAGAAACGAAGTCAAACTCACCCCTATCGTAATGTAGACCCTCATTTTTTAGGGTTGCGCGTTTATTTTGTGGGAACTCTTGAACGGATTCAAACAGCGCCTATTTATCATCTTTGGCGAGGTTCCTACCTTAGCTAACTAAAAACGATTTCCCCCTCCCAACAGGGACAGGCATTTGGTTAAGATGGACCAAGCTTACTTGAAATTCTATCTCTCACTTCCATCGAAAGATCAGGAGAAACCGCTCCTTGAATAGATCCTTATGGTGTTTGTCCTCACACCCGCTGTGTCCTGTTTTCTCATTAGGAGTCCACCTTCTAGAGTTACACGTTTCGGTTTGAACCGATATTTGAGCTATAATAACGTGGGAGAAGCGAGTCAGCGTTCAAATTTATATACTAAGAACGAAGAACTAGGTGTGAGGTGTTTCGTGTGATCTATGAATGGAGAATCTATGACGCAGTTCCTGGAAAGATGGACGCGCTCAATAATCGCTTTAAAAATCTTACCTTACGGTTGTTCAAGAAGCACGGTTTGAAAGTCATTGGTTTCTGGCAGGCAGTTATAGCAACGAGTAACGTGCTCTATTACATGCTTGCATTCGACGATGTAGCACAACGCGAGAAAGCTTGGAATGCTTTTCGTTTAGATACAGAATGGATCCAAGGCCGAGCAGAGTCGGAGCTGGAGGGCCCCTTGGTGGCGAAAGTCACGAGTTCAATTCTGAGGCCAACCAACTACTCTCCTCTGCAGTAAACTCAAGTAACTCGTGCACAGGGACCTTCGAAGAACCCAGTGCCTGAGGGAAAGCATTCCCTTTGGTATTTCCCGACACAGATTTAACGGTTGTTTGAGACGCGAGTCTTTCGGTTAGCTAGTGCACACGATTAGTTTGCTGTTAAACGATTTGAGGTTCAAGTCCTCGTTTGACGACCTAGCTCTGGTACAACTAGCTCCCTTCACATATGCAACAAATCGAACTCTGAAATGGAATGATACCTCAAAAGCTTCCTTAGACAATCACACATCCATATCCAGTGAAGTGGTGTTCTGCACTGCACCCGTTACCTCCATTTTCGATGAAGCGAAGAAGGTGTTCGACAGACAAACTGTTTTAGGTATTCATGGAGCATCCATCAACCTATATTGCCCTTCGCGATTAAGTTAGAATGTTACGAATGGCTGAGTTGGAACCTACATTCTCTATTTAAAAAACCGCGTCAACTCCCGAGATGGAGTATGTATTTACATCCACACCCTCTTGAGACATATCTTTAACCAAGTTAGAAGGTGTAAATCTAACCTGTTTTTTCTTCGTCTCTAACATTTCCATATTTTAAGGTACGGGAAATTTGAGAGACTAGGCTTTCAACAGACCGTTTACTCCACGTTTTTTCTGTCACCTCGGAAGCGAGAAAGGTTATTCCTCTCTTCGAACACGCATCTTCACACACACGAGTGAGCCGCTTTCCAAAGGCGTCAGTTTCGCAATGTAACACCACGCCCTTACATTCATGGTTACCCTCGAGGATGTAGGTTCTTATCTGATTTATCACGTAGTCCTTTGTTTCTACGTCTAAGGGAAAACTGGCTACAAATTGAGAAAGCGGGTAGACGTCATCCAGTTCAAGCGGGACAACCCCAAAGGGAGCGACGTAGACGCAGAACTGAAGGGCATCCATGTTCTCAACGTCGTTTTCGACGAATCGCAGTACCCTCTTGATTTCTCTGGATCGATGGAACGGCTTTGAAGTAGGCGGAGGCAAGAACACCAACACACGGTAGTCTCTTGGTGGCTGCCACTTGCTGAGTTTGATTTGGTGGCGGAGGACGGCAGGCCTCGCCAAACCAGTGGCGCCGTAGAAAAAAACTCCTCTGCCTTTTGATGAGGGGCTGTGGACTTCCAGAAATCGTCGATAATCTTGCAGTCTTTTCAATGCATCGAGGAGAGAAGGGTGGCTACGGCTCCGTATTTCCAGGAGTTCCCACAGCCGCCCTTCGCGAATCGCCTGTTTAATTCTTCGAAGCTCCGTAAAAACGGCATAAAGATTGTGTCGAGCTAATAAGCGTTCCCTCTCCCAAGGCGGCATTTCCCGCAGATCTTTTGGTGTTTGCTTTGAACATACATCACAAGAACAGGGAAAGTATTCCATTGTTCGCAGTCTACTCGTCCCGTACTCTGTCATGTATTTGTCTTTACGGGCGTAGAGGGCGTATGCCGCGGAGTCAAACAGGTCACATCCCATGGCAACGGCGAAGGAGAGCATGAATGGATGGCCAGCGCCAAAGAGGTGAAAGGGTTTTTCAAAAGGGGTATTCTGCTTCGCGGTCATGACCATGTCAACCAAGACGGAAAAAAGGTATCGTTCCATCACCTGGGTTGGGCTTCCCAACGCGCTTATTTGAAAATCCATCTCTCCGATGGTAGCGGCGGAGTGGGCAACAAAGTCTAAGTGATTTCCCCCTTGGATGGGTCCGACCCATAAAACGTCCTTTCTCGTTAGGGATTCAAGAGTTAAACGAGCTCGTCGAATGGTTTCTTCCACCGTGTTTTTGGCTTTTTCCCTTTTAACGTTCCATCCGGTTGGTATATCCAAAATAACAGCGATATCGGAGCCTATATCCTCCTGAAACTTGGAGATTTCCACAGGGTTCACGTCCACATCTCCGTAAACGAGGATTTGATAGGCCCCCGAATCGGTCATTATAACACGATTGAAGCCAAGGAACTCGTGGATTCCACGGGATATCACTTTATCCCCGAAATTCTTCTTTAACAAGTAGGCGTTTGCTATGATGGCTTGACAATCAAAGTCTTGTTCCATCGTCCTAGGCGAAAGAGGTTGGACAAGTGGGTTGACCACGGGGAGGAATAGGGGTGTTTCTACAACGCCCGTCTTAGTTGTGAGTCTGCCAATTCTTCCAAGCAAATCCTTCTCCACGACTTCAAATGTCAAAATGCAGTTCACCAGTACCCAGTATAAGCTTTTAATTACTTCACCTCTATATGTTTCTGTTGGAGGGCAGGGCACTCGTGAAGAGTAGGATAATGATTTCCGAAAAGGTACACCTTCGAAATCCCATATTAATTGAAGGCTTACCTGGGATGGGCTTCATCGCAAACCTCTCAACCAAATACTTAATCCAAAAGTTGAAGGCGAAGAAATTCGCTGAGGTTTTTACGCCACATTTTGAGGGCATGGCTGTTGCTTCGTCGAACGGAGTTCCGAAGTTTCTTACGAATGAACTGTATTTCTGGACATCTGAGGAATTGAAGAGGGATTTAATTATTTTGGATGGAAACACCCAAGCATTGACGGTGTTTGGACAGTATGAGTTGAGTGGCAGGATTTTATATTTTATTCAAGAACTAGGCTGTAAATTCATTATCTGTTTAGGTGGTCTGAAACGGGATAACTTAGCTAGTTCCCCTCAACTGTATGGGACATTCACAGATCTTGAAACCTTAACAGAAGTACAACGGTATGGTGTAGCGGTGATGAAGGGAAAAATATTTGGTATGGCGGGTCTTCTTCTCGGCCTGGCTTCTCACATGAACATGCGAGGCTTCTGTCTATTAGCAGAAACCTTGGGCACGTATCCCGACGCAGAAGCGGCTAAAAACGTAATCACATTTCTTATGGAGTATTTAGGGTTTCACGTCGATTTAAAGGAGCTGGATGATGCCTCGAACAACGCAGATAAGGTCGTAGAGTTATTAGGACATAATGACATAAAAAAAATGGAAGCCGTCTTTGGTCGTTTTTAACTTCGTCCGCCTTTTCGCGTGAACTGGTCGTAAACCATTTGCACTCGCTCAGCGATTGGACCGGTTCCTTCAAGAATACCCGTTTCGTTCACTCGAATCTTTTCCATGACAACAATGACGCCCACTTCCTCGTAGAACCTCACCATCCTCGGGAAAACTTTTTCCAACCTATCAGCCAACGCTCTCAAGTCAAAGGGTTTTTCAGTAGTGAAAATCTGAGTTACAGTATTTCCGTTTATGAAAAATTTGTTAATGGATTTTCCCTTATCGTCTGTGGCGTCTGTAAGGCAGATACTCATAGTTTCAGGGTTATATCCATCGAAAACCCCCGTATACGCTCTGCCATCCATAGCGACAACGGTTATTTGTTTTCTTAAAAGCCTCGAAAGCTCTCCAAAGAACATCGTTCTACCAACGTTCGCCATTTTTCTCCCATTCCCTTTTTCTTATTATCTACCATTAAAAATAAGATGCTTTTATTTAACTTCGTTGTTTTAGCCAACTCATCTACTAACCAAGCGCGTGTATCTATTCTTATCCCCTTTCTAATCAAAACAGTCAGAAGGAAAAAAAGAGTGTTTCTGTGTTATGTGGAGCCCCGGGCGGGATTTGGACCCGCGACCTACGACTTTTCGGTAGAAATTACCAAGCCGTCGCAATAACCAGTCTATGCTTTCCCGCCTCAGCTACGAGGAACCGGGGCTTGACGTTCCGGGACAACAGATTTACTCCATAACTCCTAATTAACTTTTATCATAATTTAAATGGGTATATATCAGGGTCGTTATGACAAGTAGATTTCTGTATTACTTTTCAACTGTTCGATAAGAAGTTATTAACGGATTACTGGATAAATACGCGTTTCTTTCCTTTCGTTATTAATGGGAAAGGTGTTCAAACCCTTTTAGGAACGCGTTCGAACGTATTAAACAAAAAATGAGGAGGAATTCTATTTTGTCGAATAAATTTGCATCAGAATGGGTGCGGGAAAAGAAAGCACCCTTATCGAGAAGGTTAACGGAAAAGATAAACCCAGTGCCCTTGCGCGACAAAGTGACAAAGACGGTTTACCGGCTAAACATGGTTCAAAGAAAGCTGGAAGATTCCCGATTACGGATGGAGCGAAAACACAAATCACTGTTTAACAAATGTGTAGCATCGCAAGAAGCGAAGGATTCAGCTGTTGCAATCATGTATGCCAATGAATGCTCTCAAGTTCGAAAGATGGCTCAGATGATCATCACGAGCCAGTTAGCTATCGAGCAAGTCGCACTCAGGCTTGAAACAGTAAAGGACTTCGGCGATCTTGCAACGGAAGTCATGCCTGCGACCAAGCTCATACACTCATTAAAGGGACATTTGGCAGGCGTGGTTCCTGAAGTCTCAATGCAACTTGGGCAAATAGGACAGACACTGGACAGCCTCGTGTTAGAGGTCGGTGAAGCCACAATCCAGACCGGGAGTTACATAACCTCTGGCGAAGACGCGGAACGAGTGCTTGCAGAAGCCACAGCCGTTGCAGAACAAAAAGTGCGATCTGGCTTTCCCCAGTTACCGACAACCGAGTCTGCTGAAAAAGGCTTTAACTCCCTTTAACCGATAGGAGGCAAGTGTTTTGTTTTATGGACGCACGAAGATTTTCACAATCTTCGCCCTCTTCGGTTTCGTCATTGGAACGGCAGCATACTTCATCTTCAACTGGTTCGTCACAAACAATCTGATAACATTGACATCAATCTCTGCCATCGACATATTGTTATCGCCCTGGTTCATTGCAGGCGCCACGGGTGCCATTCTATCGATCTCTGTATTGACCCTTATCGCTCGCGGATCCAGAGGGACGTAAAACCTCTACCCCCCTTATCTCAAACACAGAGTTTGTTGCCTGTTTCACCTTTTTTTTTATTAATAATTAGTATTTTGACAGCTATTTTTATGTGCTAGCTTTAGTTATCCGTGTCGATGAGCTGAAGGGTTATCAACTGTCACATTTGAATTGCTTGAATTCATCTCTTACCTCTACTACTTGAGAGAATTAGCTCTCCTCTTTTTTCCAGAGATTCAGATCTCCATTATTCAAAGTAGTCACCTCAACAGCCTCTTGTATTTTATTCAAGGAATATTTCGCCTAAATTTAATAAGTTAATAAGCACATTAAATCCAAGTTTAAGAGGCAGATTCTATGGACCAAATCCCCGTTATCAAGCAGAAGATGTTGATGCTAATCGACTTTGATATCTGTTCAGGCTGTCAGTCTTGCGTCATAGCATGCTCCATGGCGAAGGCGGGGGTCTTCAGCCCCTCAAAGTCTTTGATCACCTTGCGTAAGCTGGAGGGAAGATGCTTAAGCATACCAATCATTTGTGAACACTGCAGGAATCCACCATGCCTCCACGCATGCCCTACTGGAGCCGTAACAAAGAACCCTGAGACGGGAGTGGTAAGTATCAATGAGGACGCCTGTACGGGATGTAGGCTCTGCATCTCAGCTTGTCCCTTCGGACCGGATACTATAAAATTTCATGACGACAAGGCTGTCCTATGCGACCTCTGCGGCGGTGACCCCCATTGTTCAAGGATCTGTCAACAGAAGGCGATAGCCTACATGCCTTTCACCACCTCTGGGTGGAGTAAGAAGTGGGAACTCGCTGATAAGCGTAAAGGGCTTCTTCAGTCAAAGGAGGTTATCTAGATGTTCTCCCACGTAGGCAAGATTCTCCATGTTGACCTGACCGAGAAGAAGACGTGGGAGAAGCCTCTGCCAGAAGACCTGAGATCGCAGTTTATTGGCGGCAGAGGCGTGAACGCCAAACTCCTATGGGACATGGTCCGACCAGGGATAGATCCTTTGTCACCAGAGAACGTTCTGATATTTGGAGCGGGAGCCTTGACCTGTACGACAGCTCCGTCCTCAGGCAGAACCACTGTGACATGTAAATCGCCAGCAACTAACCTATACATGAAGTGTAGTGGCGGAGGCCACTTTGGCTCTGAGTTAAAGTTTGCAGGCTATGACCACCTCGTTATCCACGGCGCGTCAGAGAGACCTGCCACACTACTCATAATGGACGACGACGTACAGTTGATAGAAGCGTTTAACCTGTGGGGCAAGAGTGTCAGAGACACGAATGAAGCGATAAAAAAGGATTTGGGAGACCCAGACATAAGAGTGGCTTGCATTGGACCTGCTGGTGAAAGATGTGTCCAATTCGCGTCCATAATGCTATCCGTCTACCACGCTGCTGCGAGAGGAGGGGTGGGGGCCGTGATGGGCTCAAAGAATCTTAAGGCGATTGCTGTTAAGGGTACGGGAGAGGTCACGGTAAGCGACCCTGAAAGATTCACAGAATTAGCCAAACAACTTCGAGACGCTTTCCTCTGGGATATGCAAGGGAGAAAATATTTCCTTTTCGGCACAGGTGTTTTTGGGGCGGGGGTTGCATATAACCATCTGAGGGACCCACCTTATTCAAGTGAGCTTTTGAGCGGACCATATTTGATAAAGAAGCATTATCTCAAGAGGCACGTCGGATGCTTTGGGTGTACCCAGAGCTGCCATAGATACACTGAGGTGGAGACAGGCCCTTACGCCGGAACATACACCCTCGGCCCCGAGTTTGAGACATTCAGCGCTTTAGGCGCTGGAGTGGGGATATCTGATCCTGAGACGGTGATAAAGGCTAACGACCTCGTCGGCGAGATGGGATTGGACTCTATTTCAACTGGCGTTGTAATTCAGTGGGCAATGGAAAGTTATGAGCGTGGCGTCCTAACCAGGTTGGACACGGAGGGATTGGACTTAAAGTTTGGGAACGACGAAGCCTTGCTAAAGTTAATCCCAATGATAGCTAAAAGAGAGGGAAAAATTGGAGAGCTTCTCGCACAAGGAGTGAAGAGGGCTTCAGAGAGGATTGGAAAGAACTCCTACAAGTGGGCCCTCTGTAACTCCAAGGGCCTTGAACAGTCAAGGGTTGAAACGAGGGCGGTGAAGTCCTATGCACTTGCCTTTGCAGTTAATCCGAGAGGAGCTGATCACCTTCACACAGAGTGTATAGCGGCTGGAGGAGGAACCGGTAAAATGCGTGATCTCTTGGAAAGGATAACGGGAGAGCATTGGCCGAACTCTGCCACCTACTATCCTGAGATTGTGAAGTGGCATGAGGACATATACGCAGCTGCTGATTCCCTGGGCTTCTGTGCCTTCACGTGCACAAGTGCCATGGCAATCTTAGAAGAGGAGATGGCTGAAATCTACTCTCTAGCGATTGGAAGAGATATTGGTAAGGACGAGATTATGCTTGTGGGTGAGAGAGTTTTGAATTTGGAGAAGTGCTTCAACGTGCGGGAGGGAGCTGATAGAAGTTTAGATGATCTACCGTGGAGGATAATGAATGAACCTCTTCCATCGGGACAGGTGACCTCAAAGAAATGGCTTGACGAAATGCTTGATAGGTACTACACTCTCCATGGTTGGGACTTGGATACCAGCTGGCCGACGCCAACGACCCTCGAGAAGCTTGGGCTTGACGACTGCGCCGCGTATATGCGGGGTTTTCGAGATTCTGGTGAAGAAGCAAAACGATTGGGGGATTCCTGCAATTGAGGTTTGGTGTTGGTCTTCCTATGGATGTTGAGGGCGTTGACGCGGCGATAGAGTATGCGTGTGCAGCTGAAGAACTCGGTTTTGACTCTGTTTTTACTGCTGACCACATCTCAATAGGATATGAAGCCCTAACTATGTTGATGGCTATAGCTATGAAGACCAGGACGATTAGACTTGGCACTCTAGTCCTCGACGGGAACAGAAGAGACCCCGCGATTCTCGCTCAAGCCACAGCAACTTTAGACAGGATCTCTGGTGGTAGGCTTATCTTGGGTGTTGGGAAAGGCATGTTCAATGAGTCCTCATACGGATTCGCCCTGAAAAAGCCTGTAAGCAGGATGCTTGAGACCATCAAGGTGTTGAAGAAACTTTGGATAGGGGAAGAAGTAAGTCATTCCTGCGAATTCTTTAACTATGAAAGATTTAGCTTAGCGTCAAAGCCCCTCCAGAAGCCCTATCCACCCATATGGGTAGCAGCTTTCGGGAGACGAATGTACCGGATCGCAGCAAAGATTGGAGACGGATTTGTAACCCAGAACATGCCACCAAGGCTTTTCGAGAGGTGTTTAGAGAGAGTTAAGGATGAAGCTTCAAAGGCAGGCAGAAACCCTGAGAGGGTGGAGGCTGTCTACGGTATGATGCCCATTGCTGTGGCCAGTGACCGTTGGACCGCCAGAAAGATGATTGAGGCGTCTGCTAAGAGCTTTCTCTTGAGACATAAGCGGCGCCTCTCAAAAGAGCTTGGCTATGAGATGCCGTGGTTAACACCTGAGGCGATCCCTGAAGAGATTGTTGACGAGTGCTACGTCTTTGGTACGCCCGAGGAATGCGCTGAAAGGGTTGACGAATATATTAGGGTGGGGGCAACGTACATCGTATTTCAATCCGTGCTTCCTCATGGAATAGAAGCCCTCAAATCGCTGGCTAAAACGATCTTCAGGAAGTAAAACCTCTCCATCCTTTGAAAAGCAATATAAAGTGAACGGGGTTTAAAATTCTAAAGCTAAAAAATATATTTGACACATTATAGAAACATCTTGACCCTGAATTTAGAGGAGTGAAATATTCTTTGTTCAAACAAGTGATCGAAATCTATGATCTTT
>JAZFSF010000210.1:0-2917 GCA_036446055.1 Bathyarchaeia archaeon
CTTTTCCTGCACGTACCTCCAAAGAAGTACTTCTGACTCCCGATCGTAGTCCTCTCCATACTCGATGTGTTTCCCCATTTCTTCAAGGATTTCGTAGATTTGAGGAAACCTCAACTCGGGAAAAGGCTGCTTTGGAATCGTCACCTCTTTGTTGAGCAAAGCCAACTCGTCCATACTCTCATCCTTAACCTTCTGTAAGGTGGCCACAACAAATTCTTCCTCAACGCGAATCACGTCCGACTCATCTTTTATGAAGGCGAATTCAACGGCGCAAGCCCTATGCTCACACAAATGTCTGGGGGTGTGGCTTGGCTCAGCCCTCCAGTTAGGCCCCAAATCAAAAAGTTTGTCGAATCCAGACGCAATCAACAACTGTCGATGCAGTTGGGGATCTTGCCTCAGGAATGTTGTTTTATCGAAATAGAGTACAGGGAATGCTTCAGCGCCACTTTCCGACGGCGCGCCCATCAGGCATGGAGTGAACACTTGGAGGAACCCATTTCGCCTAAGGTAGTCCTCCATTCCCTCTACAATCTTGGCCTGAATCCTAAAAATTGCAGCGTTTTCAGGCCTTCGTAAATCTAGTACACGCCAATCTAGGCGAGTGTCCAGATTTGACGTAATCTTCCCAGACACATCGAGGGGAAGAGGGGTTTGGGCTTTGCTTAACACTTGGATCTCCGATGGAATCACCTCTATACCGCCTGGAGCACTTGTGTGTTTGACTGCTTTTCCCCTGACAGAAATGACGTCCTCCAAGTTCAAGTCGTCCACAACGGTCAGAAGATTGTTCTCAACGATTCCCTTCTTTAAGATGATCTGAGTCAGTTTCTTGCTGTCTCTTAGGATGATGAATTTAATATTACCTAAATCTCGTATAGTGCTAACCCAACCCGAGAAAATCTGTTCCCCAACATCAGCTTTCGACGTATGATTCTCCTTCATCAGTGACTAACTCCCTTTCCCATGACTAGAATGACACCCTCCTATTAAAAACATTAAAAATATTCAAAAACGGGTTTATTTGCCCGTTGCAACTTCTCAATCACCGTCTAATCATTCGTTCCATTTGATCTTCGTAGGCGATTCGAAGTGTTATCCCCCGGATCTGTTTAGCCAGTTTCTTGAGAATTCGTGATTTCACGGGCAACCGTCTTTGACGACTGGCCAGGATGACTCGTGTTTCGATTGCGCCACCAGGTAACCAAATCTTATTAATGGTGGTTATGATCGCGGGGTCAAAGAGGTTTTCAAGGAACGTCCTTTCATCACCTTGTTTTTCTATGATTCGAACCCGCTTCCCTGTATTCTGGGCTATTTCCCTTAAAATCTGCCCATTATTTTCGCGAAAGGCAGAGTGTTCACCTCTACCAACGACTATGGCTATGACGCTATCTACATCATAGGCGTTGTAAAACTGGATTTTTTGGAGGGAGGGATACTTCTGTTCCAACTCCATAAGTAACTTGGCTATTTGAACGTCGGTTTCTCCTAGCTCTCCCGACTCAATTTTTTTCTGACACTTCTGGCATAATATACCACTCTTTATGCAGAAGCTGCAAAGAGGCATCATCATATTTTTAATTCCCTCTGGAATTGACGAGTTACACCGTATTTTATTTGAGCTATCTGGTGAGGATTACTTCGATGGTGCTTACGTTTGTTAGAAGGCCGCTTTCTCTGCTGGGTAATTGTTCGGTACCAATTTTCACACGTTTTACCGTGGCATCCAGTATAAATCTACGTCGTATAATCTCTGCTACATCGATTGCTCTACTGACTGCCATACCCCGTGCCTTAATACATACTTCGCTGCTTCCTTCTTGAAACAGAGTCATGCACGCCAGCACATAGTTCATAATGGGCTTTCGTCCAATAAACACCGAATTCGCGTCGTCCTCCGCCATTTCAGCCGTCTCTTACGGTATTTCTCTTTTCTTTTATTACCCTCTTATTTATAAATAAATAGTTTCTCTCTGGATGAAATCTGCTTCACTCGGATAAAAATTTTCACTGATATGTGAACTCAAAAATCACTTCACCAAAAGACAAGGTATGTCCCGTTTAATCGTTGAAAAAGATCTGCGAACGAACACCAAAAGTGTGACCCCGAAAAAAAAGGATAAAGAACAGAAAATACCTTTGAGCGTGAAACCTAGAATATCAAAGTACTTGATTGTGAATGAGCTGAGAAGAATTCTTCATAAAAACGTATTCCTTTCTCAATCGTCTTCTATTGGCTTCGACCATTAGATATACGTCTAAACGGCCTAGGGATTTTGAAGAGGTTTATTAATCTCCCTAAAACTTAAATAACTATTATTCAATCCAACGAGGGAATAAAAAAATCGATTCCTGAAGAGGTTTTTTCATGCCTATTACAGACATCGTTAAAAGAAGAATTGCCCAGAGACATAAGTTATACTTGAAGATATGTCGAAGTTGTGGAGCACGAAACCCGTCTACCAACACCAAATGTAGGAAATGTAGGAAAAAGAATCTTCGTTGGAAGAGAAGGGAATCCGCTAGTAAGTAATAGCCAACTGATATCATTCGCCTTTTTTCTGTTTTTCTTGGCTCTTTAGTCTTTGTAATAAAGCACTGCCTGCTATACCGATTATTACTAAATTTATTATGCCGTTGAAAAAGTCTCCGTTTAAAATATTTTGTAAAAGTAAAAACGCAAGAACTCCAATCAGAACCATTAGAACAATATTCACGTTCATGTGAGCATATATGGGTTTACTGCTATTTATGCCTTAAAAGCATTCAACTCGACATAAACTAGTTAGTGTTCTCTGTTTAGCTAGCAGATTATTTGTTGTTTTTGTATAGGAGATATCAAATATTTTTAATTTTTTTATATAATTCGATCAGGGCTTTAGTTGTTTCGTTCTCCTCATTTAGGGCTATGATC
>JAZFSF010000211.1:0-2875 GCA_036446055.1 Bathyarchaeia archaeon
TTCGCAGTTGAGATGACATTTGTTTCCTGTGACCGATATGGCAGGGAAACGGAGCGGGTCAGTAGCTTTATAGAAAGGGGTGTCAAAGTGAATCATTCCTGGTACAGAAAAATAAATTATGTTTGAAAAATTCGTCCTAGACAGCTTGAAAGCTTCATCAAACAATGGCTCTAACTCGTGAGGCGAACTCTGAAAACATTGTGCAAACAATTCTTCCATCTTACATGACACCCTATCCACAAGAGAAATGGGTTAATTCTTTTCGGTTCTTCGATTCTTCAAAGAATTCTTAAATTTGCTTTCTAATATTCCTTATGTCTTCCTCGTTCGTTTGGAATGGGAAGTTTCTAAACTTACCACTGTATGCTTGGAAGGGATTACAGTTCGCGAAGGGTCTGTTACAAGCGTTCTCTAATGTTTTACCACTACATCCTGAGGTTAAAAAGGGTAAACCACTTTCGATTACATCGTCCAAAGCTTCTTGGGTAGCACCGAAAACCTTGATCTGGCCATTTTCATCGAACTTCAAATCTTTTACAGTTGTTATGTCGTGGTTGATTAGGTATCGAGCTAACTGTATTCGTCGATATTCTCCGATTGGTGGCTGCGGGAGGTCTTGCAATGGTGAACCTTCTTCAGGGTAGAAAGAGAAAAGATGAGTTTTTACTCCCATATTTTGGGCTCGCTGAATTAACGTGACCATCTCCTTTTCTGTCTCACCAAGGCCTACAATCAAGTGTATCCCGACCATGTTTCTACCGAAGACTTCCACCGCTTCTTCCACCGTACTCCAATACTTCTTCCATGTATGGGGGCCCTTTACCCCGCTTCCCCTAAACTTTTCGAACAGTTCAGGTGTAGCAGCGTCTACAGCAATACCCACCATATCAGCTCCAGCCATCTTTAACTCAGTCATCCATCCTTTGTCGATAATCGTGGGAGTGAGTAAAGCGGATATTGAATCAAATTTTTTGTGAAGCTTGTCAACCACTTCAATCGTGTCTTTTCGTGCTCTGCCATTCGTTATCATGGAGACGCAAACACGCTCGACGTGGGCACAAACGTCATCACTCATTCTTGAGATGACTTCGTCTAAAGCAACAGTGGGCCAATCCACGCGGATGAAACTATTCTCTCCCCAAGATTTACTAGTTTCCCGTACTCTTGACAAACCACAGTATGCACATTTCCCAGCGCATCCCCCATCATAGGTCAACAGAAGGTTTATACAATATAATTTAGCGTCACGAAAGAATTTTCCAGGAGCAATGCCCATAGTCATGGCTGCTGCTAGGCTCGTTCGCACGTACTGGGGCGATTCACGTCCTTCATGTGCCCTCAATTTCTCCATATATTATCCACTCGACATCCTATCAAATATCTTCTATCAGCATTAAACTTTGAAATAACCTGTCACAGGTACTATTCATGAGCATCGTATAGTTAAATACATTTACAATCTTACTAAATCGTGTCGTTTTGTGAAAATAGTGTAGTATACTTTGTCATCACGGTCAAGAACACGTATTAAAACGTTAAATTTGTCAAGTTACTACCGAATCTAGAATGTGAGGAGATCATGAAATTAGTAGATGACTGGACAAACAACATATGCTGCACAAGTCCACCAGATATTATGTTATAATTGCCGGTAGATCCAGTTCCTTTAGGCCGTTTATAGTGTTTTCTAAACATACGTCACGACACTTCTCGCAAAACACGCATTTAATGGGATCGTACTGCATTTTATAGAATCCCTCAAGGCCGTCAGGAATCGAGATGGGTTTTGACGGCGATTTTCGTGCAATTTTTGTTATGATCTCATATAGTTGTTGACGCTTTGTAATCCGGTCATCATTTTGCTTCATTGCAGTTTTTAGAATTGTCGGCAGATCGAGTTCTCTTCTAGATTCAATAGCCTCTTCGGGACATATCTCTTCACATTTTTTACAGCCTATACACTTCGAAGGATCGAATTCTATTGTGCCGAACTCTTCAAGTCCTTCCGGAACAGGAATAGATTTTTCAGGCCGTTTCAAAGCTAAATTCTTTATCATGCTGTAAAGGAAAGCCCTCTTATTGCTGAGGAGTTCTTTTTTCGTTAATTGTAGTTTTTTAGAAAGAGCTGGACCAAGTTTTCTGATGTTCTCTGTTACTTCTTTAGCTGTTTCAACAAATTTGGGTGCCATTGCAGAGGATATGAAGTACATATTTAATCGATCTCCGCCAACTCCAATGGCCTCCAAGATGTCCTTTGCTAATTTTATCCTATCTTCTGCGTGGAGGTTGCCTTCCACGAAGTGGCAGCCTCCTTTAAGGCATCCACATACCATTACTCCGTCAGCCCCGCTCTCAAACGCTCTGAGTATATAGGTGATATCAACTTTACCGGTGCATGGAAGCCTGATTATCTTCACGTTTGGTGGGTACTGCATGCGACTTACTCCAGCGATATCGGCGGCCGCATATGCACAATAGTTGCAGCAGAAAGCTAATATGCTGGGCTCAAACTGGGACATGTTTATTCTCCTCCTTATGTCGAAAGCAGATTCTCCACCATGGGAAGAATTTGCTCATCTCTGTAATGTCTAACTTGGATCGCTCCGATTGGACAAGTCGCGGAACAGGATCCACATCCATGACATTTAACGTCGGTTACCAGGATTCTTTCCTCAGCCTCATCCAATTCTATCGCTGTGTACGGACAAACGTTTATGCACTTCGCGCATGCTGTACATTTGTCCTCATCCACTGTCGCTGTTACAAGATCCAAAATTACTTTACCTTGGCATAGGAATATCGCTGCTTTTGCTGCAGCTCCGCTAGCCTGTAAAACCGTGTCCTCTACGTCCTTAGGTCCTTGACACGCCCCTCC
>JAZFSF010000212.1:0-4568 GCA_036446055.1 Bathyarchaeia archaeon
GTGTCTAAAGAACCGATCTATCGAAGGCTTCCCATATATTATGGGTGGATAATCTTTCTCATGAGCGTCCTAACCTATCTGTTCATGTATGGGTTGAGGTACTCTATGGGCGTTTTCTTCGTGCCCCTTCAAGATCAATTCGGCTGGACAAATGTGATGACAACCGGCGCGGTTACAACATTCTTTTGGGTTTATGGTTTATCGGGAATCTTCGTAGGCAGGTTATTGGAGAGGATAGGTGTAAGAAAGTCCATGTTCGTGGGAGGACTCCTCTTGGGATCTGGTGGCGTACTCTCCTCGCTGGTAAATGACTTGTGGCAATTATACGTTACTTGGGGAGTGATAGCCGCAATGGGAGCTTCAATACTTTACATTCTTCCAAACATGATTCTTGCTAGGTTCTTTCTAAAGAATAGGGGGAAAGCTATTGGCTGGTCAAGTATCGGAATCAGTTTGGGACAAGCGGTTTTAGTGCCCTTCGCGGCTTGGTTGATACTCATGTACGGTTGGCGATTGACGTACGTATTTTTGGGAAGTCTAGTTCTGGTAGTTGTGTGCTTTCTGGGGTATCTGATATTCCGTGAAAGCCCAGAATCGATGGGGCTAGAGGTGGACGGGGGAAAACAAGCACAGGAGGAGAACGCGACTAAAACTCGTAATGACTGGACTTTGCGTGAGGCTGCTGCGACCAACGTTTACAAACTGATGAACGTTTCCTATTTCTTCACGGTGGGCGTAATCATCTCGTTGTTAACGTTTGTGGTTCCGCATATCATCGATTTGGGAATCGATTCACTGCTAGCGTCATCCGCGTTTGGTATGATAGGAGTTATGAGTGCAGTTGGGAGCTTTATCTTCGGCATCATATCTGATCGGATAGGTAGAAAATATACGATAATTGTATGCGCCACCGGAATCACATTCTCAATATTCATTTCAACAATAATCCCGTCGAACATCACTATGCTATACGCTTGGGCGACTCTGTACGGCTTGACCTATGGAGGTCTCCCAGAACAATACGCCACAATGGTGGCGGACTACTTCGGAACCAAGCATGGACCTTCTCTTTTCGGAATCATTTTCTTCACGGGGTCCCTCGGCGGTGGACTGCTTCCACTTATCGGGGGATACCTAGCCGATCTAACGGGTAACTATTATGCCACACTCATCTTTCTGGGACTTGGGATGTGCGTTGCCGTTGCAACAATTCTTCCAGTTAAGCCTCCGAGAAGAAGGGTTTCCCCTGTTCGTAGCTAGTGAAACGGTGAGATGATGTACGCTATTTGTATATGCCGTATTCTTTGGTGAACTCAAACCCCACCTTCACGAGTTCCGGCTTAGCCTCAGCCAAGCTGTGTCTGTCGACCATGAGGTACCCACAGCCCTCACAGACGACATCGATGAAGATAGGTTTCACCTCATCATGACCTTTGCGAAAAAACTAGGGCTTCAATAACACATTAGTACTAACAGAGCCAATTATGCTGTAGTAGGATAAGGAGGGCCATAAATGAAGTATCGGGTTTTGGGTAGAACTGGCTTGAAGGTTTCTGAACTGGGTCTTGGAGGACACGAGTTTGCACGATTTCTTCCTCCATGGCACTTTACCACACACAGGAAATTTGAAGAACCTGTTCCTTCTAAGGAGCTTGCAGCAACTCAAACACCGAGAAACGAGTTAATACATAAGGCAATCGATGCAGGCGTTAATTATTTTGATACCGGAGCGGTGGCTGAGCCCCAATCTCTCGGATTGGCGTTGGATACTCTCGGACACAGAAAGGACATCTACATAGCCGCTGAAACCATGGGGCCTATGCGGATGTTACGTGAGCTTCCGAAAGCCAAGTGGCGAGACGCCCTTATGGACGGGGTGGACGAGCGACTACGACTCTTACGAACGGATCACATCGATGTCTTCAATGCCCATGAAGTGGCAGACGGCTATTCGCGTGGCCGCTTTGAATTCATGATAACGACTCTAAAAGAGATCCAGGATCAAGGAAAAATTGGCGCCATAGGTGTTTCCGGACATCATCCCCGACTCATAGCAGAGTTGATACGTAAATACGACTGTTTTGACTCCGTGATGGTTCCCTATAACTATCATCTTCAAGAGGTCAGGGACAACCTCTTTCCCCTCTGCAAGGTGTTGAACATCGGGGTCGTGGTCATGAAACCCTTCAATTGGCCGTACTATGGCCTTCCGTTCACCAACTTCTGTCCTCCCAACCTCGATACCGAGGGGTACACACCCACTCAGACGAGTCTCAAGTGGATCCTGACAGTCCCCGAAGTGAGCACAATCGTTCCAGGAACCAACACCCTAGCCGAATTGACAGAGAACTTAGCAACCTTTACCAAAAACCATGAGATAGATGAAACAGTACTCAAGAACAGTTTGACCTTCGCCCTTTCTGAAGGAGGAAAAGAGCGGCTGAAAAAAATGAGTGCGGACAAAGAAATAGCACGAAAACCTGTCTATATCCGTGGCTACTCTAAGAGAGCCCTCACGGGCACTACCTAGCTCTCGATCACTAGTTCCCCACTCTTTCCAACGAAGTAGTGGGATGACTTCCCAGGTTAGAACTCGAAACAGTATTAAGGAAAACCTTTTTGCCCGAAATCTTTTTGATATTAAACAGACTTACCTCTTGTTGAGCACCAGAGGTATATGAGTATTGGAGAGGAGAATGGGCGTTGCCTTTACACGTTCATAAGAAGGCCGTGAGAGCCTTGGGAATCGCGGAGAGCTTCGTGAAGGGAGTGAGCGAACGATCAATCTTGGCCGGAGTGGTCATGAGAGCTGACAAGGTCATAGATGGTTTTGGATTCGCCACCGCCACGGTAGGAGGGATGGACGCCACCGACAAAATAATAAAACTACATGAAACTCTTGAACGAGATGACATCAACTTCATTCTGTTAAACGGCTGCATCATCAGCTGGTACAACGTTGTCGATCTTCACAAAGTCGTGGAGGAAACCCAGCGACCCCTGCTCTGCGTAACCTACGAGGCATCTGAAGGCCTTGAAAAATACTTCCTCGAGCTCTTTCCAGACGATTGGAAGCAACGAGTCAAAGTATACCACAAGAATGGGTCGAGAACCCCCCTAACACTCCACACGGGTCACACGGTGTACACCCGTTTCATCGACATGACGCTGGACGAGGCAAAGGGACTTCTCAATAAATTCACCATACAAGGAGCGGTTTCTGAGCCCCTCAAAGTCTCTCGCCTCCTAGCTCGGTCACTCGTTAAGACGCGGCTTCAAACCGAATTCTAAGGTGTTACAAACTAGCATAGAATGATTGGATAACCGATTCTAACACGACTTATTCCTAGAGAAAGTAAGGGAGGACAGTATCAAAGATCATTTTGAAAGAGTATTGAGGTTAAAACTAACGTTTTGCTAGCTAGTCAAATGGATAGACAGAAATTAAAAATATCATGTAGATAACGATTTTCCGATAGAACCAACTAAAAACATCAGATATATGACAGTATTCTGTAAGAATCAACGGACTTATTTCTGAAACTGACAGACTTATAACGTTATTTCAGTCAGACCTATCGATATATATCGTTAGAATATCGATATACCGATATATATCGATATATAACTTATCGAAACAATGGTTTACGTCTCTATAGGGATGTAAAACGCGAGAACGATAAATGACTGACGTAACAATAATAAATCTGACTATAACGATATATGCCTGATATATATCGTGATATATCGATAGGTGACGATATATATCGAAATCTAACGTTAGGTGGCAATCGTTTTGTCAGAATGACGATACATCTAACGTTATTTTTGTTGTGATGAAGGTTTTTCTATCACTTGTATCGACAAGATTTGACTCATTATCAAAATTGCTATCGCGTCCTATGATGAGTTTGTCAGGTTATGATGAGGGGGAAGTTTTCAGGTTTGGAGTGTTTTGAGGATTTGAGCGGGGCTGGAGCTTGAGAGGTCGCGGAACCATTGACGATAAGTTATGATGAGTCAAGGAAGGCGTTAATCAGGCATCATCAAATGTTGTTGAATGGGCGTTGGGGAGTGTATTGGCTGTCAAATAGAGGATACGAAAGAATTAGAATATTTGCATTAGATTGTGCAGTAACGTTGAAGTCATGTCTCGATCTGTGTTGTAAACTTCGCAATATGCACCTTTATTGTTTGCAGTACCTTCAAATTATTCAATGGTTGCAACGTTTTTTCATGTTGTTTGTGACATCTTGCACAGTCGCTAACATGCTGCCTCGCAGCGTAACATTGAGTATTACTTCGAGGTAACTACAAAATAATTCTGCGACGTTGCTTAATCCTTTTCGCAATTTCATGCAACACTTCAGGTATTACATTAGCTTGCTAGGTTCATGCTTATACTTTTAAGATTAAATATGTAAAATAAAGTAGCTAGCCAAATCGATGAAACTCCTAGAATAATTCATTTAAGACCCATAACTCACAAATATCTAATGAAAAATCTTTGTGAAAGTGTTTGGGTTCCTGGAAAAGGCATGACTTATTTTACAATTACCATAGAAAAC
>JAZFSF010000213.1:0-9319 GCA_036446055.1 Bathyarchaeia archaeon
GTAAGAAATGATATGTTAGTTAATTGTTGATTATCGAGTTCAGAACGTAAATATGATAGCACAGTTATCGATATCTGTGAAACTTTGATTATCTTTCATAATCTAATGCCTCTAATTTTTAATGGAAAGCACTCTCTAGTTCTGACCTATTTGATTAAAGTTAAAATCAATATTCAAAATAAAAAAAAGACTTTATCATTAAAAAAATTGAGTATTTCTACCACTAGACGAAGAAATTAGAGTGACAAGCCACCACAAGTAGCTAAACACGTCTTCGTCTTTAGCTAGTTAATAGGGCAGTAAGCTATTTTTTTCCATTTCATCTGGATTTTGCATTTTATTCAGAATATTTGTTGTTTTATCAACGAGAATGATGGAGTCAATTGTTATTAATTTCCAATGTATATGACGCGAAGGTCTTGAACGTTTGTACCGCGTGCCCCTGTAAGGACTGTGTCTCCAAGCTTCTTTAGTGCACTGAAAGAGTTGTGTCTATTCAACTCTTCCAATACATCAACACCGCCTTCCTCCGCTCTTTTCATTGTATACCCATCAACTATGCCTCCAGCAACGTCTGTAGGACCATCTGTTCCATCCGAGTCTGCAGACACTATAACGATGCTATCACTCCCTTCTATCATTGGTGCTGCTGATAGAGCAAACTCTAGATTTCGACCACCTATCCCCGATGTTTCTCCCGTTTTAACTAATAACTCACCACCTGCAATAAGGGCACACGGTGGGTTGAAGGGTCTACTATAAACCTCTATCTCCAAGGCAATATTAGCCAGGGTCTTGCCAAAGGCCCTTGCCTCTATATCGTCAGGACTTGAGGCAATAATGGCAGCATTTATTCCCAGGTCTTTTGCTTTCTTCTTAGCTGCCTCTAACATATCTTCTGGGCCTATTACCCGGTAATGGTACTGGGGTTTTTCCTTTAATTCTCCAGGCATTATGCTCCCGTATCTCGGGTCAGCCTTCTCGAGGTATGTTCGAACGGACTGTGAAATCCTGCTCCATAGACGATATTTCTTTAGTACGTCAATAGCACCTTGATATCCACGTCTCCCTCGGTATCGCCTCACATAAGAACGTTCACGCAAACCTGGTGGTGTAGGAGCGGTATTAAATCTAATGAGAGTAGCGTCGCCTACGTTTCTCGTGTGTCTCCCTCTCAAAATCACCAGTTGACTTCTGACCACATTCGTGTCCATGATAGAAGCCCCACATTCAAAGTAAAGCATTCGTGTTATCTCTTGAATGTCTTCTAGTGTTAAACCGGGTCCAGGCAAGGTCATTAGAGCGGTACCGCCTCCGGACTCTGACAAGAATACTATGTCACCTTTCTTCGCCTTTTTCTCTATTTCAAATATGATATTAGCTCCTTTAACGCTGTCTTCATCGGGTATTGGATGACCTGCTAGTGTTACGTCGATTCTTTTCAGCTCCACTGGCTCGCCTTTTTTGGCACATATATGGCCTTCCATAATTTTATCGCCTAAGACGTCTTCAATCGCCTTAGCCATTCTTTGAGCAGCTTTTCCTCCTCCCACCACATATATCTTCCCGATATTTGATAGATTGAATGTTAATGACTTCGAACCTAATACCTGTCCTTCTGAGTTTTTCACTGGAAAGTCTTTATGACCGATTATTAGATTGTCATCTTGTATTCTAATCAGCTTTTTCGCGTTCGTATATGGATCGGTTGCTTTTAGACCACTCTCCAGCATAGCTAAGACTATTTTCCTTCCATTTATGTTACCGTGGGAGATCAAAGTCTTCATATTTTTTATGTTCATCAGCTATCATCAAACCTGATTGGATAAGGAGGCTGAAAGGGAAGCCTCGAAGCTATCTATTTTATTTTTAACGATGCTTTCCCTAGGAACCTTGCTCTTTTACCTAATTCAGCTTCTATTTTCAAAAGCCTGTTAGATGTAGAGCCGCCCCTCATGTGTTTTGCTAGTAAACCAACTGTGTAGTCTGCAATAGCTTCTCCTTCGCCTCTGCTGGAGCAGGGCATTACACCAAGGCCATTCTGGTAGGCCATTTGAACGGCTTCAAAGGCTTCGCTTATGGTTCCTACTTGATTTACTTTCAACAACATCGTGTTCACTGCGCCTGAATCAATGGCTTCTCTGACTCGTGTAGGATTAGTTACCGTGAGGTCATCGCCAACAATCTCCACGCCCAACTCCTTTGTTAAGATGGCATGACCATCAAAGTCGTCATCGTTTAATGGATCTTCGAAAATCATAAAGGGATAGGTCGCCACCATGTCCTTATATAATTCAATGAGGTCTTCGCGTGTCTTATCTTTCCTCGAGAATAAGCCTACATACTTGTCTTTCTCTCTTTCATAATACGTTCCAGCAGCTACATCAACCTGTATCCCAACTTTACCATTATATCCCGCTCGCTCTATCGCATTCGCGAAAATTTCCCAAAGTTCCCTATCACTATTAAGCTTTTCAAAGAGAACTGGAATGAACAGCCCATAGGAATATATCAGATTAAACCCCTTTTCTTTCAAAATCTCCAGAAATACTTGTTGAACACGCCAACCAGCATATGCGGCTTCTGAAAAAGATTTAAAGCCATAGCATATGAAGGAGTAGCTTGGTTTTCCATGGATTACTTCTTGGGGTTTACCATATCTTGTGCCTTGATCGCCCACTGCTTTTGCACATGGAACAGGCATAATACACGCGTTTAAACCGCCTATGTGTTGATATAACGGTAGTTTAAGGCTTTTAGCGCCAGCCTTTAAAACAGCAGCAGATGTGCTCACCATCACATTAGCGCCCAGTCTTGATTTGGTGGGAGTACCATCAAGTTCAATCATCTTATCATCTATTTCTCTCTGCTTAGTCACATCCATCCCCTTTAATGCCGGGGCGATAAACTCACTAACATTATTAACAGCTCTCAATACTCCCCTACCATTATATCTCTCAGTGTCTAAAACGAAAGAGGCCTCATGTTTTCCCACTGAAGCCCCACTTGCAACAACTGCTGTTCCAGAAATACCATCCTCAGTTACTACGGTAACCTCAATAGCTGGAAAATTCTGTCTACCAAAGATTTCTCGAGCATGAATAGATTTGATTTTAAATCCCATTCCAAAACCTCTTTGATACGAGCTAAATATCGTTTATTGTAATAAATATTAGCCCGCCAGTTTTAGCTTTCACCTTATATAAAATCGTAAGTGCTCCGTGTCTTTACTATGCTCAGTTAATCGCTAGCGAACTCTTGTTGAGCGGTGCAGCCTTTTTTTAAACGGTGCTAATCCATTTACCTTTTCTGTGTCATGAGCCACGCAAATACGTCCGGGTTCTCATAAGTACTGGTCCACGAATCGTGACCTGCTTCAGGATAGATCGTGAATTTAACGTTTCCCCCATGCTTAGTCAACACGTCAACAAGGTCTTGAGAGTTTTTTAGGGGAACCACATCGTCTTTTGCGCCGTGGAATACCCAGATCGGTGTGTCCTTCAATACCTTTATCCTTTCAGGGAACCCTATCATCGGTCGAGTACCCCCACAGATGGGAATAATAGCGGAGAAGAGATGGGGATAAGCTTCAGCCAAGTGCCACGCCCCATATCCGCCCATGCTCAATCCGGTCAGGTAAATCCGTGATCTATCGATGGCGTAGGACTTCAGGATGTCCAAGATTAGGGCATGAAGCGCGTCTAACTCCATCGTCCATTGGGACTCGGAAGGACATTGTGGTGAGACAGCGACAAAGGGATACGCCTGCTCTTCCACAATTTTGGGGATTCCGTGTTTCTTTATAAGATCTAAGTCATTTCCTCGTTGCCCCATCCCGTGTAAGAAAAGAACCAGCGGCCATGTACTCTTCATCTCATACTTGGGCGGCAAATAGAGCAGATACTTCAAAGAGACGTTCTTCTCAATTCGTTTATCAAACTGCTGTTCCGTTTGCTTCATAAGCACTTCTCCTCTGACACGTTATTTTGCTCTTTGCTTAATAACTCTAACCCCTAAGAGACAACTCCCGTAAACACAACGTAACTAGCTAAGCTAGCAAGCGTTCATTCGCCACCGAATTGAGGTCGTATAACGTAATCCTCCATCAATATACCTATGTCCTTCTAGGTCTTCGTGAACGTATTCGCGTGTTCAGTAGGAAAGCGGGGACTCATCGTAGCTTCACGAAAGGTCATTTCTATCCGGTGATAGAATCTACGTTTCTGAAAATGTGTTTAAGCCGCCGTATATCGCTCTCGGGAAGCGGTGGTCTGGTGAATGATTCGATGTTTTCCGCTAAATGCTCGATGTTTCCAGTGCCGGAGAGAATCACGTGGGTTCCCGGCTCATACCGACAAAACCGGTACGCTGCATCGGTCACACTCACGGCGCCGCCATCGGGATGGATTAGGAAACCTAGCGGATTATCTTGATCAAGATCCGAAGGATCGATTTGATTGTTTTCCAGTGATTCCTGAATGCACTGTCGGAGTCGCTCGGGTTGACTGAGGGCGCGTCTAACTGCGTACATAATCAAGACACCTATGTTCTTCTCCATTGTTTTAGGGAAAACGTAGTTCCGAGCAGTCTGATTTAACATGTTGAAGCCGACCATCATCACGTCCCAAAAATCGTCTTGTGAGGCTCTTTGCAGCATCTTGTGCTGGGGTTCGTGGTGAAATCGCTCTGTGATGCCGAGAAACCTGATCTTTCCTTCCGCCTTCAGATGCAGGAGCGTGGGGACAATTTCTTTAACGAGAAACGCGTAATCCCTGAGGGTGGGACCATGTAGGTGATAGATATCGACGTATGATGTGCCCAACCGACTCAGACTTCGTTCAAAGCTAGCCTTTACGTCTTTGGCGGTAATCGGGCGAGACGTCGATTTTTTGGTGGAGATCACCAAAGTTTCTCGGTCATAGCCGCGAATGGCTCGACCCACAATGGCCTCCGTTTGATACGATTCCGCCGTGTCAATGAAGTTAATTCCTGAGTCCAAGGCGTGTCGGACCACGGACACAGACTCCTCTACACTTCGACCATATCGCTGCCCGATTTGGCTTGGTCCCCCACAGCCCAAGCCCATTTTGCTGACTTTTAAAGCGGTGCGTCCGAGTAACGTATACTCCATGAAAGTCACCTTAAACCTTGTGTGATTCCCAAGCGGATTTTTTCGTTGCGCGTTCTCATTGCTTTTACATCCCTTAAGTTATCTTCGCATCCTGACTCTTCTGGCTTCTTGTTGTAGGAGCCATTCCGGCTTACTCACGTCATTGATTCGCTTCAACGCATATTCTGGAAGAGTTTGATCGACGACGTCAACGTTTTCTTCGAGTTGCTCGATGCTAGACGCACCGATGATTGGCGCCGTGATGGCTGGATTGGCTAGCTGCCATGCTAGGCTGATTTGGCTCATCTTTAATCCAGTTTCCTCACTGATGCAACGTAACGCGTGGATGATTCGGAGATTTCGATCGGTCTGATATTGTTTCATCCAATCTGGTCGAAGCTGCCCTCGACTGCCTTCAGGCAACGGCGCATCTGACTGATACTTACCCGTTAAGAAGCCTCCAGCGAGTGGACTGTAGGGAATCACGCCGATGCCTTCCTCGAGGCAGAGGGGCAAATGTTCTCGTTCCACCGCTCGATCCAGAAGATTGTAGCGGGGCTGAGAACAACTAAACATTTCCAGTTGGTGGAAATCGCTGATCCTTAACGCTTTTTCAATCTGCCACGCAGCGAAGTTTGAGCACCCAATATAATGAACTTTTCCTTGGTGGACGAGGTCGGTGAGCGCGGATAGAGTCTCACGTAACGGTGTGGTTGAATCAAATCGGTGCACTTGATACAAGTCAATATAGTCGGTACCCAAACGATTCAAGCTGTCCTCAACAGCTTTGAAGATATGTTTTCGATTCAAACCCATATCATTGGGGCCCGACCCCATTCGATTGTAAACCTTCGTGGCTAGGACGACATCATCACGCATACCCTCAATGGCTTTCCCGACTATCGTTTCCGATCGTCCCGCCACGTACGCGTCGGCTGTATCAATGAAGTTAATCCCGAGATTGACGGCTCGTCGAATGATTTTAAGGGACTTCTCTTCTTCAACCTGTCGCCCATAAATCATTGTTCCCAAACAGAGCTCTGAAACCTTCACACCCGCTCTTCCTAATCGTTTATACTTCATACCTCATCAACCCACAACAGAGGAGACGTTTCTAAAAAGGCTACTGAAAGTGTAACGAACCCCTTGATTAGCGAACCAAAGCATAAGGTGTTGCTATCCTTATTGCTGTATTGATCGTTGAAGGAGAATTGTCTGAGCGACACGAAATCGTGTCGACATGAACTCCAAGAACAAAGGACAGGCGATTGAGTATTTACCCCTCCTCCCTTAAACACAAAGTTAGCTAGCTATAGTTTAACAGCTCAACCGATTACATCCTTCGGAAGCCCTGCAAAATTCTTCATCTGTCTTCATCTTTAAATTCAATTGACCGCAAGCATCTACCGTGGTAAGTACCTTGACAAGACTAACGATCAACGAGACCATTCTGGAGCTTTTGAAGGGAGACATTGCAAAACAGGATACCGATGCTATCGTGAACGCAGCCAATACATGGTTAGCCCCTGGAGGCGGAGTGGCTGGCGCCATCCATAGAGCCGCTGGAGCTGGCCTGTGGGAGGAGTGTAAGATGCTGAGGGGCTGCAGAACGGGAGAAGCAAAGTTGACCTCTGGACACGCTTTGAGGGCTACATATATCATTCACACGGTTGGCCCGGTCTACAGTGGAATTCCCCAGGACGCGAATGATCTGCGGAGGTGTTATCGAAATAGCCTCAGACTAGCTGAAGAAAATGAGATACGTAGTGTCTCCTTTCCAGCGATCAGTACAGGCGCCTTCGAATATCCACTTGAAGAAGCTGCGCAGATCTCGTTAGCAACCGTAATCGGGTACATAAAGAAGGAGACAGGTTTGAAGCTCGTTAGATTCGTCTTGTACTCGCAGTCAGCCTATGATGCGTATCGAAGTGTTTTGACGTCTTTGAGATGAAGTCAGGCAGCCTCGCCGGATTCGACATCATAAATTCAAAGAAGAACAGAAAGAGGATCCGATCTAACAGATTCATGAATTCATCTTAGATGTTGTGTTTTCATTTCACGTGATTCCACTGGACGTCCAACTCAGAATTTAAGTGACGGGTCTTTTTCAAACGTTTAGCGTTGGTTCTAGTGCTTCACAGTGTACCGTTTTAGGTTATGTGTGTTCTACGGAAGAATTATATTTCTTGAAGAAAACTATAGGGTGGGGATTGATGTGGACACTTTGAAAGCCAGTTACGATGCATTGATGAAGAAGGCCAAAGCAGTGACAATTCTGCAATCTACGGAAGCCATTATGAACTGGGATATGGAGACAAAGATGCCGCGAAAGGGAATTACCCTGCGAAGTGAGCAGTTGGCGATGCTTAGTGGAATAGAACACAGGATGTCGACGGATCGTCAAATCGGAGACCTGCTGGAGAAAATTGTTGGTCATCCTGATTATGCGACTCTTGATGCGATCCGAAGACGAAATATGTACTTAATAAGAAAACGATATGATGAGCAGACAAAGCTCCCAGAAAAACTTGTTACCGAGACCGCGAAGCAACGAGCCATAACCATCGAAACGTGGAAAAAGGCGAAAGCCGCTCAGGACTTCGCTCTGTACAAGCCAGAACTCGTTCGTATTCTTGATCTACGTAAACAGGCAGCGGATATCTTGATGGAGGTCAAGGAGTCCCCAACGCCATATGATGCCCTCATCGACATCTATGAGCCAAATATAACGTCTAAAACAATCGCCACTATCTTCAATCGCTTGAAGACTGGCTTGATCGCGATTATAGATAAGTGTCAAACCTCGAAGACACAACCCAACACCTCCTTCCTCCGACGCCGGGTACCTATCGCGATTCAACGTAATATTTCAAAAATCCTCGCCTCGTTTATCGGGTACGATGTGGAATCCGAACGAGCGGGAGGACGAATCGACGAGACCGAACACCCTTTCTCCACAGGATACTATGACGACGTACGCATTACGACCCACTACTATGAAAATAAGCTGACCTCCTCCCTTTTTTCCGTACTACATGAAAGCGGTCACGCAATCTACCAACAGAATCTTAACCCCGACTGGATATACAAGCCTATTGGATCTGACTGCTCTTTGGGAATCCATGAATCCCAATCCCGATTCGTGGAAAACATTATCGGACGATCTCGCGACTTCTGGTCCTACTTTCTCCCAACGCTGAAAAAAGCCACCGGCACAGTCTTCTCGGACGTTGATTTAGACACGTTTGTCTTCGCCATCAACCAAGTCACTCCATCAAAGATCCGCACGGAATCGGATGAGGTCACGTACTGTCTTCACATAATCATCCGATTCGAAATCGAAGATGCCTTGATGCGGGACAAGATCACCGTGACCGACCTTCCCGAAGTCTGGAATCAAAAGTATCAAGACTACCTGAATGTCGAGATCGAAAACGACTCCGAAGGAGTCATGCAAGATACCCACTGGGCCGGAGGCGCAATAGGCTACTTCCCAACCTATGCTCTGGGAAACATTTACAGTGGACAACTCCTTATCCCAATGCAGCGTGAACTGCCCGACTGGAAACGCCAAATCTCAGCTGGCGACTTCCACCCCATCAAAAAATGGTTAGTCGAGAACATCCATCGCCATGGAAACCTGTACGACCCAGCAGACCTAATGAAGAAGATAACAGGTGAAGAAATCAACATACAACCCTACCTTAACTATCTGACTGAAAAATACTCAACGTTATACGACTTTTAGCATGGTTTAACAAAACAGAGGGCGTACCCACCGAGTAACCAGAAGAGAGAACGGTCAACCATTGAAAACGCGTATATAACCGGGTTATGGCTTAACTGAAAACGGTGTTTCCATTACTCTTATATTCATGAAGAGTGTAAGAGGCTTACTCTTATTGAGAAAAGGAAATCAGAGAGGAATAGGAAAGATGTCTCGACCGATACCTGCGTGTTGGGCCACCTGTCCAGCACACGTTCGAGCCCACGGCTATATCGCACTCATCGCGCAACGTAAATTCAAGGAAGCACTTGCGCTAGTACGACGGGATAACCCCCTCCCAGGGATCACGGGCAGAGTTTGTCACCACCCATGTGAGGAAGCTTGTGAGAGGCGAAGAGTAGATGAACCCCTATACATCGCTTACCTGAAGCGGTTTATTGCAGATTACGAATTGAAAACAAATCCCAAAATGCCTACCCCCG
>JAZFSF010000214.1:0-2595 GCA_036446055.1 Bathyarchaeia archaeon
ATGAAATAATACGGGGAATAATCTCTTCAGCTTTTTTCTTAACTTCCTCATGTTCTTTTAATGAGCTAAAATCTGTCGATTCCAGTATAAAAGCACTCCCTTCTTGGGGGGTATCACGGGTAATACACAGTTTTGGAGAATTGAAAAACATTGATAATTTTTCAAGATCAGATTTATTACCTATTATCCCTACAACCCATTCAGTCATTTTACCCCTCTCTCGCTGTTTTATCCTCACTACGCTAACCACAGAAATTAAAATTCCAGCGATAAGTAATAGCAATTTTTTCATAACTTAATTTATCCTTCTAATATTGCTCTCTCAGTCCCCTAATTATACTCCCCTCTCCCATTATATTAAGCTCAAATCCCCACTTTCTCATAAATCTAAGATAAAAGTAGTGTTACCAGTTCCATAGATTTACCCCTCCAAAACCTCTATTGTTAATGTTCTATTGATACTTCACTTAAATCAAAATTCCTTTATATTGTCAATAAAAAACCCCCCAGTGCTGTTTACTGAGGGCTATAGACTTGATATGGTAGTGTTGAATGGATTAAGTGATGTTTTGATCTCACACTTATAGCAGTAAGGTTAACTTTCCATCCCTCAAAAATGTTATACCTACGTACCGTAGGTTAAATATTTGGCATTTCTCACACTATTGCAAGTAGTTATCACTATTTTGCTCATTGTACCCATCGCAATATATTGTGTCTGATGCCAGTTGGGGGGGTAATCATTTTGTATTTGCCTTGACTTATAAGAATCCGGAATTATATAATACATCCTTAATCTGCCAGCATGACTTTTCAGTCTTAAAACTATAGAAGATGCTTTGTATGTTTAGAGATTATGTGCAAGGTAAAATCTATTAAAGACCTCGTTTATAGAAGATTGTTCTATAAATGGGGTTTCTTATTTGGAAGTATAACTGCTCAACAGGCCGTTTACCGATTATGTTGATGATGCCGAAATCCCGAGAGTGGTTGAGTATTACAAACGTCGTATGTCCGGTGAGCATGTCGAATCAATGTATGAAACAATATTATTAAACGTAGGGATGGTAGCTATGTATCTGTAGAGGTTAACGCCGGATTGATTTCATACATGGGGGAGCCGGCTGACCTGGTTATGATAAGGGATGTCACCGAACGTAAGAAGGTGGAGGAAGAGCTGAGGAAACACCGTGACCATCTGAAGGAACTGGTCAAGGAGTGCGCCACCGAACTCGAAGAGAAGAACAAGGAGCTGGAGAAGTTCAACAAGCTCTTTGTGGGCCGGGAGCTTCGCATAGGTGAATTGAAGAAGGAGATAGAAAGACTAAAAGGGGAGAAGAAAAATGAAGGATGATAACATTGTTGAACGAAAGAGGGCGGAGGAGGTGTTATCATGAGAGGTTCTAAAAAAGCTAAAACCCTCCAACTCCCGTTGGAACGCTATATTGGGGCTCTAGCCGTGGCGTGGACGGTGATCATCGCCGTGTCACTGGCATGGAATGTGGCCCGAGAGAAACAGGATACTCTGGAAATGGCACACATTCAAGCGCAGGAAGTGTACGATAAAGACATTATCTACCGCCGCTGGAACACAGAGCACGGTGGGGTCTATGTGCCGCTGTCCGAAAACACACAGCCCAATCCTTACCTGTCTCATATGCCCGAAAGGGACATCACCACGCCTTCAGGCAGGCAGTTGACCGTGATGAACCCGGCCTATATGACACGCCAAGTGCATGAACTGGCAGAAGAAGAATACGGTGTTCGCGGACACATCACGAGCCTGAACCCTATCCGCCCAGAAAATGTTCCCGACCCATGGGAAACCAAGGCCCTTCAAGCCTTCGAGGAGGGAGAAGCCGAAGTTGCTTCGGTGGAGATGATAGAAGGCAAAGAATACTTACGTCTAATGCGCCCTCTAATTACCGAGAAGGGCTGTCTGAAATGCCATGCTCTACAGGGATACCAGGAGGGAAACATCAGGGGCGGGATTAGCGTTGCGATCCCCATGAAGTCCCTCTGGACCATTACACGTTCGCGAGTGCTCGCATTGGCAGGGGGTCACGTCCTGTTATGGCTGGTGGGCTTGGGCGGGATAGTCCTGGGGAGACATAATTTGATAAGAAGCGAGCAGGAGCGCAGGAGGGCAAATGAGGCGATTCAAGAGGCTAAAGATGTGTTAGAAATAAGAGTAGAAGAACGAACCAGCGAATTAAGCGATGCCAACAAGCATCTAAGGAGAGAAATCACCGAACGCAAGCGGGCAGATGAAGAACTTACAAAATTGGCTACTGCTATAAATCAGGCCAACGAAACCGTAATGATTCTGGATACTGACGGTATCATTACCTATGTAAATCCAGCACTGGAAGAGCAAATGGGATATAGTAGTGGTGGACTTATAGGTACAAATCTTATTCCTCGTGATAGAAGACCAGACCAAAAAAACCTTTTTCAAAAGGCATGGAAAACCATTAACGAAGGAAATATTTGGACCGGTCATATGAGTCCAAACAGTAAAGACGGGTCCATTCTTGAATTTGATGTGACAATCTCACCCATTCGTGATTCATCAGGGAAAATCACCAGTTTTGT
>JAZFSF010000215.1:0-2041 GCA_036446055.1 Bathyarchaeia archaeon
GTTCAACAAGACGAAAATGCTCCTGTTATATCAGAGGTTATCAAATCCCCTGGAGTTGAAGAAAAACCATCTGAACTAGTAACAGAAGCTATTGACAAGCGTGTTTTGGCTTCTCCCTTAGCAAAGAAATTGGCGAAGCAACACGACATCGATCTCGCTCAAATAACGCGCTCAGGTCATGGAGGGGTGATCACAAAAAAAGATGTACTCGCCTATCTGAAGCAAAACCCTGTTGAAAGAGATGACGAGGAAATTATTCCGTTAACCGGCTGGAGGAAGGTCATGGCCGACCGCATGCACTATAGTTTGCAGACCATGGCTCAACTCACTACGATCACTGAAGCAGATTTCACTGAACTGATTAATTTGCGGAAGAAGCTTATCTCAGAAGGCAAGGATCGGATATCCTTCACAGTCTTCATTGTGAAGGCAGTAACTCAGGCTCTGAAGAAGTACCCTATAATGAATTCGTCCCTTGTCGATGGAAAGATAATTATCAAGAATTACCACAACATCGGGGTGGCCGTGGCCAGAGAGAAACAAGGGTTAATCGTACCCGTTATTCACCGTGCTGACGAGAAGAGTTTGACAAAGCTCAATCAGGTCCTCAGTGAGATGGTGAATAATGCAAGAACGGGTAATCTCTCAATCAAGGATGTCACAGGAGGTACCTTTACAGTTACAAATGTGGGTTCACTGGGTGGGACCATGAGTACCCCTATAATCAACCCTCCAGAAAGCGCCATCCTTGGAGTGGGAGCTATCACCAAAAAACCAGTTGTAGTCGACGACGAAATCGTCATAAGGTCGATAGCGTACCTATGCCTCTCCTACGACCACAGATTTATCGATGGGGCTCCAGCTATCGGGTTTTTACAGCAGATAAAGCAGTTTCTACAAGAGCCTAAGCTCCTCACCTGAGATCCAGTATCCTCCTGAATCTTCAAGGTACCTATCAACCATTCCTCTAAGAATTATCTACGCAGATAACTCTACAGCGTAGAAATACCGTAAGAACCCTTCTTTTCGAAGCCTAGAAGATGGTTGAGGCGAAATGAAGTGGAATGCTACAAATTTGTTTTTTTTTATTTAACGTGTTGTTAACTAATTAGACAAAAAACTAGCTAGCTCCAAGTGTATACAACAATTAAGTTAAGAGAAATTATTTTGGTTTGTCGCCCCAAACGATTTCTGAAGGAAGGACATGACCGGCTAGGATACGTTCTTTCTTCACATGCTGGAATCTGAGTGCTTCCAAGAAAGGTTCGATTATAACGGGTCTGCATCCACCGAATAACGAAGGACCTCGTTTATAGAACCATTCGTAGAGGTTCATGGTTGTACTCCTCTGGTCTTTACTCATATTAACTACAACTAAACGTCCTCCAGGTTTCAACACCCTTTTGAATTCTTGAAGAACATGGGAAATCGAGGATGTGTCAATCAAATCGAGTAGGTAACTGGTAAATACCACGTCAAAAATCCCCGATGTATACGGTAAGTGTCGTACATCTCCAAGCTGAAGATCGACACGTTTAGTCAGTTTATGTTTTTTAACCCTTTTTCGGGTTTTCTTTAACATCTTAGATGAGACATCGATGCCGAATACATGTCCATCTTTTCCAATCTTCACCGCTGACGCTATCACAATCTGTCCCGTTCCAAAGCCTGCTTCAAAGACCACGTCGCCACGTTGTATATCGGCAACGTCCAAGCCTCGATCCTTTGAAAGACGCTCATACCGAGTTAAGTACTCGTAGAAATAACTTAAGAAATCGTATATACTCTGAATCTTTTTAGGGTTGAGCGGCGCATCGATAATTTTATTCGACACATCTATATACCTGTTAAATTGGACACTTAATTTCCTTTTTCGGATTAATATTCTCCAAACTTATATTTTAAAATTGAAAAAAAGGTTATCTGCAAGAAATTTTTCTTCTAGCCATGGCTTCAAATCACAACATAAGCCCCCACGCTATGTTCATACGAGGCTTCCACACCCTTCTCTTAGAAAAGTCGTTGTTAAACATTAAAGACG
>JAZFSF010000216.1:0-5328 GCA_036446055.1 Bathyarchaeia archaeon
ATCAAGCGACGAGGAACCCGATTCAGAATTTAAAGAAGCTTGTGAAAAAGATTCGAGACGCTCGGCTCAAAGCTTACCTACTACGATTTACTATAGTAGATGCGCTCTTAAACAAACCTGAAGGGGAAAAACAGCTCAAAACAGCCTGCAAATTAATAAAATTCGCCGGTAAAGCATCCATCCCTCTCATCTGGGTTTGGCCTCTGGGCATTCGACAGGGTCCTGCTTTGGTCCCCGGTCGATATCGACGTGCACACAGGGGAGGCTACGAAATGAGTGCTTGGAGCGCAGAGTTGATGCGGGAGACGCTGGCTAAGAGAGACCTGACCAGCCGATGGGCTCATCACTTCACGGAAAAGATTTCATCCGAACAATATGTTTCGAATCTGGTTACGGCGCTTCAGCGAATCGTTCCCGTAGCTGAAGACTCGCAAGTCAAGTTGATGCTACACTTCGATGACCCACCCGTTCCGGATGAAGAAAACTTACTCCCAGGTATCATAAATCCGATGATGATCAACCGCGTCTTTGAGGCAGTTCCAAGCAAAAACTTGGGGGTACTCTTCTGCGTGGGAACGAGGTACGAGTCAGGTTTGGATGTCTATAATCAGATACGCTTGTTCGGCAGCAACAATAAAATCTTTCACGTCCACTTCAGGAATGTGCGAGGAACAATCCCAAGCGCAGGGGAATATGAAGAGGTGGCCTTGGATGATGGGGACATGGATATGTTCAGGATTCTGAAGGCATTGAAGGCGACAGGATATGATGGGTCACTGAGTCCAGATCACCCGATGATTCTAGTAGATGACGAGAAGAGACAGGCCAGTCTCGCATACCATGTAGGCTACATCAAAGCCCTTCTCTCCGCCCTCTCTTGAAGAAAGAATAAGGACACTCGTTCACGGTTGTGAACTTATACCTAAAGAAGAATTAGTAACTTGACGTTCCAATTCTTACTAGGGGACGTCTCCTCTTCCCCTCAGGCTTTCAACATTGTGAATGTGAACGTGTTTGCCGAGGATTATCTGCTGGGTTGCGCGTCCAATGACTTCACCATACTTGACGATGGCTTCACCCTTTTCAATCGCCATGATAGCGATCTTATGTCCGAACGGTATGGGTTGACTGGCCACGATGTTTCCTGGTTTCCCTGGTCCCATCAAGGTTACCTGGTTGCCCACAACGAGGTCGGATAAAGCAGTTGCAACGTTGTCCTTCTCATGTACGATCATGGCTCGACATGTGTCCATATTTATCCCTCAAATAAACGATCCCAACGTGTAAATATCAACCGTGCTGTCAAAGCCAAGGGTTTCGGCATTCGTTTTCTTCCCTGAAACGACTTGCACCAGCTCAGTGAAAAGCCGGTCTCCCGCCTCGGCAAGGGTTTCCTCATCCCGAAGAACAGGACTCACATCGACATCAATGTGCTCTGCCAAGTGGTTGCTCGTTCGCTCGTTTCCACAAACCTTAATGACTGGATATAAGGGGAACCCTTGAGGTGCCCCTAACCCTGTGGAGAAGAGTAACGCTTGGACCCCACCAGCTGCAGGTCCCGTTAGATATACTATTTCCATGCCAGGGCTATCCATAAAGTATAAACCCTTTCCTATAGGTCGTTCCCCGTATTCTAGAACGCCTTGAAGAGGTCTTGAACCACCCTTCACAATGGCTCCAAGGGACTTCTCCTCAATCGAGGTTAATCCGCCACGTATGTTCCCTCCCGTTGGCTGACTCCCTCTCATATCCACCCCCAACGCTTTTGCCTTAGCCTCCATGCGTTCAACAATCTCGTAGACTCGCTTGGAAACGCGTTGATTGACTGCTCTCTTGGCTAGAATGTGCTCCGCTCCGATGATTTCGGTGGTTTCACCAAAAATAACGGTTCCACCGGCATCAATCACCCTATCGACCACGACGCCAATCACGGGGTTCGCGACAAGGCCAGATGTGGTATCTGACGCTCCGCACTTGATGCCTAAGACCAAGTCCTCCAAAGAAAAGGGTTTTCGCTCCTGTGTATTGGCCTCAACACACATTTTTGAGGCCACATCGATGCCTTTTTGTAAGGCTTTCGTATAACCCCCCTCTTCCTGCAGGGACAGGAGTGAAACGGGTTTCCCCGATGAAGCGATTCCGTCAACCACCTCTTGGGGTACGATGGACTCACAGCCAAGACTGACCACTAACACCCCTGTGACATTGGGATTGATGCCTAGTCCGATAAGGATTTGCGTTACTTGCTCTAGATCGGGCTTCAGTTGCGCACATCCCTGATGGTGGAGAATCGGTACAGTGCCTGGAACGTTTTGTTCAATCTTTCGAATAAAGTCGTTAACACAGCCCGCTGTAGGAATGATGGCCACATGGTTTCGAGCGCCCATCTTTCCATTTATTCGAGAATACCCAGATAACATAGTGTAATCCTTCTCTTTTTAAAATAAAATAAAGCTTCTCCACGTTTGACGTGCCTTAAAAAGGTTCTTAACCGCATTATGCCTTGAGAGTAACATCACGAAAACTGTGATTCCAGTTATACGATGAAACATTATTCTCAAGTAATACGCAATAACGTGAAAAGGGATTTATTCGAACCCGAATACAGCTCAAGATCACATGGGGACTTTCGATGACGCCTGTTGGTACGATATCACACGTTTAGCGCGCACGCCCTTTTGAGACGAAGATAGTGAGAAGCGACACCGCGAGACATTTAAGAGAATGTATGAGGTGTATGCTCAAGCAGTCTACAAAAACTTCATGGAAAAAGAAGCTTGACACTGTAACGCAGCGCGTCATATATAGATGGCTAGCTTACTGCTTAGCTTTAGGTAGATTTATCTGTCTTAACATATTATTCGGTATCACATAAAAGTTGTATAAAATGCACTCTAAACACGATTTAAATGACCTTCGCACAAAAATCAATCAAATGACGGAGCGAATAGTTAGTAGATTAAAGGATCGTTCTCGATATGTATTAAATGGTGCTGTCTATCGCTGCGATGCGATACCTATAGAAGGTAGGATAGGAGTATCGTTTTTCGAATTTGCTTTAGAACAGTTTGAACAATATCATGCGTCTTTAGGACGCTACAAATTCCCAGACCAACATCGATTAACCAATATTTCATTTCATTCGCCAGTACAACGCTGGTTTCCCCCTTCATCAATTAAACAAGTCGATATAGAACTCAAAGATGAAATAATCTCTTTTTATACTATTATGCTCAAAGATCTGTGTCGAGAAGGTGAAGACCCGACAACCTACGGTGAAACCGTTTACTGCGACGCTGATTTAATTGTACTGTTACATGAACGGATAAATATGGGTCGATTCATTGCTGAATCAAAATTTCAAACCGATCCCTCTTTCAATACCGTAGTGGAGAATCGCGATGCTCTCCGAACCCGCTTGAGAAAACCGAAAAGGGAGCAAACAGTCATAAATAACGCTAGGAAGATTTCGCTCAACTACGACTTGAACCCTGATGTCGTCGAACGTTGTTTTCGATGGTTAATCACTAAAACTCTTGAAGTGGAAATCGATTACCTTCAACTAGCTAAAGGTAGCTAACTAAGTTGAGCCGTATGTATACGCGCTCATGTACTGGTTCTTTAGTTAATATTAAATGGTCTGAATTCAATAATTGTGAGTAGGTGTAATAAAGTGGAGATTACTGAAGTTCGGGCGATACTGCTTTCCTGTCCCATGCCAGAAGGAGGGGATCCTCCATGGCGGACTTGCAGCGATTATGGAACCGTGTTTCAGAGAAACGCGGTAATAGTCGAGGTTGAGACCGATGAGGGTATTACGGGTTACGGTGAAGCCATAGGTGACGCGCTGTCGATGAAGACTTTGATAGAGGAGCGGCTTAAACCACGGTTGATCGGCAGAGACCCCACAATGGTTCAGGGGCTATGGGAGATGATGTTTCAAGGCTCACGCTTAGACATCGGTCTGAGGCGAGGGGTAACTTATCCAAGTCCTGAGGGGAGAAGCGGGGCTTATATGTCGGCTTTGAGTGGTATCGATATCGCCTTGTGGGATGTATTGGGAAAAGCGTTGAAGCAGCCCGTATACAAGCTACTTGGTGGAGGTGGCACCCGAGAGAAGATAAGGGTCTATGCTAGCGCAGGAGGTTGGGAACTCTCGCCGAAGGCTCTTGGCAGGGTTGCTGAAAGCTACGTGGAGGAAGGGTTCACTGCCATGAAAATCCGTTGGGGGATGGGTGTGAAGGCCGATGAGGCGAGAATGAAAGCCGTCAGAGACGCTGTGGGAGATGACGTTGACTTGATGGTTGACTGCCATGGAGCTCAAGAGCTGCACTACGTCTTGAAGATGGCGGATAAACTGGAAAAGTACGAGATCTTTTGGATCGAAGAGCCCTTGACGTATGACGACGTGGGCGGATATGCGGAGCTTAAATCAAGGATCAAGACTCGCATCGCAGCAGGCGAAAGCTGGTATACCCGTTTCGGCTTCAAGCCCTTCATCGAGAGCAGAGCGGTCGATATACTTCAGCCTGAACCAGGATCAACCGGTGGATTGACTGAGGCAAGAAGAATAGCAGTTACAGGAAGTACTTGGGGTCTTCCATGCGTACCCCACGCCTGGGGAACAGGCATCATTTTGGCCGCGGGACTCCATTTAACGGTGTCTATCCCTAACGGATTTCTCTTGGAGTATAAGTGTGCACCAGATCCCCTCTTTCATGAAATATTTATCGAGCCTATTAAACAGGAGAAGGGTTATCTTGAAGTAACCAAAAAACCCGGTTTGGGCATCCAGTTCGATAAAGAGAAGGCGTTGAAGAAGTTTCCCTTTAAGCCAGGTCCAACCAGGAAGGCTGTGTATCCCAAGTGGCTCGTAGACATGAATCCTAAATGGGGTTGAACCTCCTTTAGCGCGCGTTATGTAGACATTGAACGCGCGTTTTCGAAACCCTTAACTAGTCAACACCGTATTAGGTGGAACTATGCAAAGACCACGGAGTTGGCTGCAGCAGTGTTCATCTTGACGGTTTGATGCTCAAACCGACGGTTCTGGCGGACCAGCAACCGCTTGTGCAATAAGGTAAGCTGGTTTTATAATTAATTCGCACGCGCATAGGTGAGGTTGTCGAAGCAATATCGATTGGAAACCCTATAATCTGAAATGTATTAAGCTTCATTCACATGACTCTTTTTACATAGATTAATTTTTATGCGCACGCCTCTTGCCAGTCATCTTAGTTCTTTAACGACAAAGCTTGGTGAACCTATCACGTTGTCATTTAGTTCAATTCCTAGACCAGGCAGGTCTGGAATAGCGAAGTATCCATT
>JAZFSF010000217.1:0-2570 GCA_036446055.1 Bathyarchaeia archaeon
ACTAGTTGTATCTATATTGGGTATTTTTTACTCGTGGCGATTCCTACGCAAGTTCCTAATCGATTAGCAATTTTCTTCTTTCAAGTTGACAATCTCTGTTAAGTTAAGTCTAATAATCTCAGTTTGAGTTAGGAGGGCAACATGACATTTAATGAATTTTCATCCTTTAAAAAAATGATTACTCCAACATTTATCCAGATTATTTTCTGGGTTGGTGCCGCTGTTATTGCTATTGTGGGGTTGTATATGATGGTTAGGGCAGATTTTTTCTTAGGATTAATATACTTAGTTCTTGGTCCAGTGGTATGGAGGATTTATTGTGAAATTCTTATCGTCTTATTCAAGATCCATGAGAATGTAGAAGCGATTAATCAGAAAAAGCAATAAAATCATTTTTCCTTGTATGTCGTCCAATGATTCGGACACACTCTTAAGCGATAATTGTATCTTCCTCTATGTGAGATATTGATTATTTACTCTTTATGTAGTCCCGGCGATTTCAGCTACGTAGTTGTCACCAAGGGAACCTAGGAGGTACACAATGGAATTCTCCAAGAAGATCTATTCCTCGACCGACTTCGACAGACTACGACAGAAACACAAGTATATCAAACTAGCAAAACTTCTTAGACATAAAGACACCTCAGTTGCTGCAATGGCTAAGGAGTCTCTTAACGAGCTCATTAATAACGACGATGAACGAGAATATCGCAGGAAACTATACGGGACCTCTCCCCATCTCTATGATAAGATAGTCACACGACTGCAAGCCGCTCAATCATCGAACCCCAATCTGGATGTAGGACATATAGTTCTCGTTCTTGTACAAGAACGTGAACCCCTGAGAATGAAGCAACAAGCCGAACTAGAGGAAATCGAGAGGCTCGGCAATCTTCTGAGGGAATTAGGGATAGATGCTTTGGACGATAAGAACGTAAGAGACATAAGGGCACTGTTAGAACCAAACGAGTCAATCGAATGCGCCTTTCTCGATGGCACGAGAGGGAATTTACTTAAAAGAAGCGATTACGCTCTATATACAAACAAGAATCTGTTTTTTCTGCAGGGCATCGCAGATCACGCGGATTGGGGCACGGTTGATAAAACCAGCTACGATGCTATTCATGACATAAAAGAGAAGGGTATCCTCATCAAAAAGTATGAGATTAGTGGAAAGAGCGACGACGTATGCTCGTTTACCGTTGATAGAAATCATCAGCTTTTGAAACAGCTGGGCAAGTATGGAACAGAAGAGGTTAAGAACACCATGAAGCAACTAGGGATTTTAGATGAGGAGTCGATCTCTCCGACAACTGAGAATCCTAACCGCAAATAGTAGCCTACTTTATCAACCGGTTGTAGAAACCAATAGCGAGGGAAGAGTTGAAACCTCCCTCTTCCTCCCAGTATTCAAAGGCATCGATAATATCCAGATAGACTCCGTCAAACCCTGTGGCAATGATTTTATCCAAATAGGAATTATCATTTCCCAAAATGATCTCCTGCCACTCTTGTTCCCAATAATGAACTTTGTAATTTCCGGGCCAATCTGGATTTTCGTCCCCCAGCCAATCTGGAGCATTTTTGCCCCACTCCTCTTTCCAATAATACCGGTAGTCTTCCGCTTCTCCAATACTCATGTAGGCGACAACAAGCCGTTTTCCTCCATTGGCCTTAACCTTGAGGGACTCAACTTCGTTCGCTGTGAGAATGATATCACCGTCCACAAAAAGATCTATTATGAGCAAATCGTAGTTGGTTGCCTGAAGATCATTTATAAAAGAAATTTTATCTGCATATAAAACAGTATTGATAATGTAAAGAAAATTCTTTGCCTCCTGAAGAGAAGATACATCGTCAGTGTTCACGTTGTAGGGAAGAACAGGATAATCGGGAATATTGTGCAGTTCTCGAAAATCGGCTGCGAAGGATATGTACCCGTTTAAGGAGCTCCGGCTGTAGGAATTGTCCACATAAGTTTGGTTCAAGCAATAATCAGTCACCAGAACTTCGACACCGTAGAGCTCGGCTATGTTAAGGAAGGCCTCCATGTAGACAGTTTCAGAGGCGGGAGTTGGCTGATTGTCATCTTCATAGCCATAATAGAGATCTTCCCTGCCGACACCGTCAAGGGCTGCAATATATTCTTCAGAGGGCAAGCCGGTTTCTTCACCATCCTGGGTTAGGAGTTCGCCACCATTTTGAGGAATTATTATAAAACCAGGAACAGATGCTTTTGCATAGGAGCTTATTTTTTTTACAAACGCCCGCATATCCTCTCTGAAGGCCCGGTCCTCTTTTTTACATTGAATGCATACTAAAAGAAATGACGCAAACACAAAAACAAATATGACTGTTTTTGTTGTTCGTCCCATCCTGATCCTCCTTCTGCATGCACTATAACAAATGGCCTGCCCCCCATCAATGTAAACTCCACCCAGTCAGCCTCTTCATCGCATCCTCAACTTCAGGAAGGTCGGGATACTGGCCTCCAGTCGCCTCTGTAAATTCTTAGAATAAGTAAGTTTCAGTAATCCTTAGTCTATTTTCCCTTATTAATGACCTTTATT
>JAZFSF010000218.1:0-5935 GCA_036446055.1 Bathyarchaeia archaeon
CTTTGTACAGGGATTTTCTTAAAATATTTGAACCCATCATAGTTCCAGAGGGGCAGATTAAAACTAAGCCTCGGGCCTGTAATTATGGTTTGATAAGAGCCGATGGAGATTATGTGACGATATACGATGCTGAAGATGATCCAGAACCCGATCAACTCAAAAAAGCATTAATATCTTTTCAGAGAATGGGGCCGAGTTGTGTCTGCCTTCAATCACACCTGAATTTTTATAATTCCAACGAAAACCTTTTGACAAAATGGTTCTCGCTTGAGTATTGGTATTGGTATGACTACTATCTTGAAGGATTGGACGCCATCGATGCACCTATTCCCTTGGGAGGTACCAGTAATCACTTTAAGACTAAAAGGCTGCGTGAGCTCGGAAGCTGGGATCCTTACAATGTGACTGAAGACGCTGACTTAGGTGTAAGGATATACAGAAGTGGATTAAAGACGGGGATGCTTAACTCTTATACATATGAAGAAGCGAACAAGAAAGTTTGGGATTGGATACGTCAGAGGTCTCGATGGTGTAAGGGACACATGCAAACGTACTTGGTCCATATGCGGCATCCACGAAAAATGATACGTGATACAGGGTGGAAAAAATTTGTCTTATTCCACTTAACCTTTGGAGGCAACATACTCCTACCTTTGATCAACCCATTGCTCTGGACTATAACGATACTGACACTTCTCTTCCCAGAAACATTCAGTTTCTTATCTTACGCACCATGGATAACCTTCATCACCACTTTTAATCTGATAGCAGGCAATCTCATCCACATCTCACTCTACCTGAGAACAGTCATCGCAGAAAAACGGGTTTCTCTTATACCTGTAGCCTTAACCATGCCCCTTTACTGGGTTCTCGGGAGCATCGGAGCTTGGAGAGGCTTGATACAGCTGATTACCAAACCACATTATTGGGAGAAGACGATGCACGGGATATCAAAAACTCGCCATCTTGAGACGATTAATTCATAACCACTAATCAACTAGATAATGTAATTAACTTAACTTTAGCATTAACTAACGTAATTTTTAGCATTTTACCAAACTTACGTTAGTTACAAGGCGTTTTAAGTATCTAGCTAGCCAGTATTAACACAATGTAACAAATTACTAATGTGGAACCAACTGCCGTAGCGTCCCATGAACAAAAACCTCTTTCAAACATTCAATTAATGTCCTCACACTCCATAAGCCTATATCGTTAAAGCATGTATAACGAGCCTAAATTGTTGAACCAATTCTAGTAACTCCTCCGTTTCCACCAAAGGGAACTCCTCACCGCTAGTATTCAGGATTTATATTTTAGATAGACAGATGATTTAGTGAAGGTGATAATATGCCTAAATTTACCGCAGAACAACTTCGAACCATAGGCGCCTCTATTTTCAAAGCCTTGGGTACCCCAGAGAAAGACGCCGAAGTCGTATCCCAATTGTTGGTTGAAGCGAATTTAACAGGTTTTGACAGCCACGGCGTGATTAGGCTGCCCATTTACGTCAGAGGCATCAAGCTGGGAGCTGTCAAGCTAGGAGCAGAGATATCGATCATCGAAGAGACCGCGTCCACCGCGATTGTTGACGGTGGTTGGAACTTTGGGCAAATCGTGTGTAAAAAAGCGATGGATATCTGTATCGAGAAGGCGAAAAATAACGTTGTTGGTCTAGTGACCGTACACCACTGCCACCACGTCGGTCGCCTAAACGTCTATGCTGAGATGGCGATGAAACAGGATATGATTGGTCTGGTGAGTGTCAACGCCGCCAGCTCGGTGGCACCCTTCGGTGGTAAATCGAGACAGCTTGGCACCAATCCCTTATGTTTCGCCATTCCAGCGGGAGAGGAGGCCCCGATGGTGCTGGATATGGCTACCTCGGTCTGGGCCCGAGGAAAGGTGATGGTCCATCTCGCTCGAGGTGAAGAGCTTCCTGAAGGAGTATTACAAGATTCAGAGGGTAATCCCACTACGGATCCAGCACAGTATTTTTCGGGGGGAATGCTTCGACCCTTAGGGGGTCTCATGGGCTACAAGGGATTCGGTCTCTCACTTTTAGTTGAGATTCTAGCAGGGGCTCTAACGGGAGCTGGCTGTTCGAACAGCGAGGTGTATCGCTCCCGACCATTCTATGGGGGTAACGGCGTCTTCTTGATGGCCATCAACGTAGGTAGGTTGACCAACATCAACGCCTTCAAGATAAGGGTTGATGACCTCTTCAGAACGATCCAGACCTCGTCAAGGGCACCGGGTGTCAAGGAGATCCTCATACCTGGTGAACTTGAGCAAAGGACACGGAAGCATCTTCTGCGTGAGGGAATCTACATCGAAGAGAAAACGTGGAATGATATTGAAGGGTTGTGTAGAGAGCTGAACGTAGCGATTCCCTAAATGATACAACACGTATCAGAGACCTGTATCTTGTTAGTTAGAAGATGGCGCTTAAACCGTGTGAGTTACCTTTCCTATCCCTTCTCTCACTCAATCAGTGTTAGAACGTCCTCTATAATGTAGGTTCGGAAGTCTTCCATGGTGCTTTTGCTGAAGAGAGTGATAACGCAGTTCCGGGTGATCCCGACCATTATTCCGCGTTTCTGCACCCCAAAGACAACATACCAGATTGTTCCATGGTTAATGTAGTCATTGTAGAGCTTCGTGTCAGCGAGACCCGATCCTGCTAAACAGAGCTTTTCGATGCTGGGGATATCGACGTTATCAAACCAGATGAGCTTTGTGGCCTGCGGATTGGATTCATGTAATTCCCTAAGGACGTCATTGGAGAACTTGACCTCGACAATCGCCCAAGGACGGGAGAAGAGAACCTCGCTGAGCTTGTTTGCTACATGACTCGTTAACAGTTTTTTTACGCCACGCGCTACTGAGGGAGCAGTAACGACCAAGAAGGTCTTCTCCTGAAACGGTTTAATCCAAAATGGAGCCTCCTCAGTATTCGGGCTTTCAACGACCTCGCTCCGAAACCGATTGGTACGCATGAAGTCCTTGCAGAATACCCCAGAGATCAAGTCGTCTTTCACTTCCAATTCCAAGACCTCTGTGACTAACGTCAAGGTCTCTCCATCAGCCAACGTATAGGGCTCCTCTTCTCGGAACTCCTTGAGCTGCGCAGACATGAGCTCCACATCAGCATCGTCTTGTATCTCAAAGATTTTAGCAGGTAAAACCAATTTAACCACTATTTATGTAAGTAAACAAAAGACACCACTTTTAAACATGATTAATTCACAGTAATAAGGTAGTTAAACAGACTCCGATTCGAAAACTCGTAGACAAAGAATGTCTCAAATCTAGTCCAGGAGAACACCATCTAACTAAAAACAGATATTTATACTCGAAAAGACCTACTGCATAAAAAGGAATCTTAATGTGAGAGCGTGATTCTTCATGTTCTCGATTATGAGTTTGACAGGAGAGGAATAAAAAATAAGAGTGACGGTAAAATTCTTCGCCTCGTACCGCGAAAGTAAAACATGTTAAAACATTACGGTATGTTTTACCGCGAAGCAATCAATGAGGGAGAAGAAGTATTCGAGTTACCGAGTGGGGGAAGCCTGAAGAATCTGCGAGCATTGGTCTCGGCAGCACATCCAATACTCAAAGACGTTGAAGATACCATACTCACCTCCGTAAACGAAACCTTCGTCGACGACGAAGAGGTCGAGTTGAAAGAGGGCGATGTCGTCGCTTTCTTTCCCCCGTTAAGTGGTGGATGAAGAATGATAGAGATAACTAGTGAAGACTTTTCCGTTGACGACGTACTTCGAAGTATGAAGGAGCAGGTGAATGGCGCCATCGTTTCCTTCGTCGGCATCGTCAGAGGCGAAAACAAAGGCAAAATCGTTGACCGAATTGAGGTCCAGGCTTACAAGGAAATGGCGATTCATCAACTGGAAGATATTCGAAAAGAAGCACTACAAAAGTTTGGCGTCAACCACATCACAATTATTCACCGGGTTGGCGTCTTAAAGATATCAGATAGCATTGTGTTAATCGCGGTTGGAGGGGCGCACCGCGATGAATCGTTTAAGGCCTGCCGATTTGTCTTGGAACAACTCAAGGCGAAGGTCCCCCTTTGGAAGAAAGAATTCACTTCGGATGGAAGTTATTGGGTGGAGGACAAAAAAAGTGAGTGACGAGGTAGAGAACCTCATTAAGCCTGTTGAGATGGTAGACGTAAGCCAGAAGCTAGTCATCGCAAGACGGGCAGAAGCGATGGGAGTGATACGACTTCAACCCCAAACCATAGACGTTATCAGGCTTGGACAAGTAACCAAGGGAAACGTGTTGGCGACAGCAGAAATCGCCGGAATTTTATCCGCGAAGCGAACACCGGAGATCATCCCCCTCTGCCATCAAATACCTCTCGCCCAAATCACACTTTCCTTTGAAATGGCCAAGGACAATATCACGGCTCGATGCAACGTCTCAGCAAACTATAAAACGGGTGTGGAGATGGAAGCTTTAGTTGGAGTAACCACATCCCTCTTGACAATCTGGGACATGGTTAAATACCTCGAAAAGGATGCAGAAGGGCAGTATCCTCACACGAGAATACAGAATATTCAGGTGACAGAGAAATGGAAGGACGAATGATGGAGAAAACGGAACATCCACGAGATCAAGACACTGCCACTGGATTTGCCATCTTAATCGTGAGTGACTCTCGCACAGAAGCAAGCGACGAATCGGGAAAACTTGCTAAGAAGATACTCACGCAAGAAGGACTTACCGTTGTGGCGTATAAAATTGTGAAGAATGATAAGGTTGCGATTCAAACCGCTATGATGACCTTTCTACACGACGAGCGGATCGGAGTAATCATAACAAGTGGAGGAACCGGTATAAGCAGCCGAGATGTAACGGTCGACGTGATGTCAAGTCTGTTCGAGAAGACCCTCTTAGGCTTCGGGGAGTTCTTTAGAAAGAACAGCCGTGAAGAAATTGGAGAAGCAGCCATGATCAGCCGAGCAACCGCCGGAATCATCGATGGCAAGGCGATATTCTGTTTACCTGGGTCAAAGAACGCTATGAAATCAGGCTTAACGAAACTGGTATTACCAGGTCTGGGACATCTCCTCTGGGAGGCAAACCGATGATTAAAAAGACACCCTTCAAGCTCCTCCTATCCCATGAGGAAGCAGTGAAGATCATTTCAGAGAACATACAGCCCATCGATCGGGTGGAATGGGTATCCCTCGACGAGGCATTTAAGCGGGTCCTGGCGGAAGACTTGGTCGCAGACCGTTTCGTTCCCCCCTTTGATCGTTCAGCGATGGACGGCTACGCGGTGAAAGCTGAGGATACCTTCGGAGCCTCCTCCTTCAATCCAAAAACGCTAGTATTGAGGGAAGTCGTGTACGCCGGAACCGTACCTCATGAGACATTGGAAAAAGGGGACTGCACTCAAATAGCCACGGGGGGTCCCCTACCTGAAAGCGCTGATGCTGTGGTCATGATTGAGTTCACTGAAAGGGACGGAGAAAACGTCAAGGTTTTGAAGCCCGTTTACCCAGGAGCAAACATTTCCAGGAAAGGCGAAGACATTGAAGAGGGTAAACTCGTCTTGAGCCAAGGAAGTTACCTCACATCCGCGAAAATCGGCGTCTTAGCCGCATTAGGTCGGGAACGAGTGAAGGTCTACGAGAAACCTCAAGTTGTAGTGGTTCCTACTGGAAGTGAAGTCTGTGCAGTGGGAACGAAGCTTGGAGAGAGCCAAGTCTACGACATAAATTCGCACACTCTAGCAGCCATTGCCTCAGAGAACGGAGCCCTCGTCACACGATTCGAGATTGTGCCCGATACACATGAGGCGCTACAAGGAGCGATAAACACCGTACAAGATAAAGATATGGTGGTCGTCGCAGGTGGGAGTTCTGTGGGTGAGCGGGATTTGTTGAACGGCATAATCGAA
>JAZFSF010000219.1:0-23688 GCA_036446055.1 Bathyarchaeia archaeon
AAAAAGAAAATAACTCTAGGTGACTTACCCGCTCCATCCATAGCTCACTCAGCGACCACAGGTCAGACAGCTAATGACCATCACAACCAGCAACATGCTTTAGGTGGTTCTGATCATACAAGCGCCACACTAGCCGAGCTAAATGCATTGGTTAGTGACGCAACTTTAGACGACTCAGGTGACAGTAGACCGCCAACAGGTTCTGCTGGAGGAGACTTAAGTGGAACGTATCCCAACCCAACAGTGGATGATGGTGCAGATTCTACGGCGATTCATGACAATGTAAGCTCGGAAATTAGTGCCATTGCAAATAAGGCAACTCCAACCACGTCTGATTTTTTAATCATAGAAGATGCGGCTGATAGTAATAATAAAAAGTCTATAACAATTTCCTCTTTACCATCGGCATCAATTGCCCACTCAGCAACGACAGGCCAAACAGCAAACGATCATCATAATCAGCAGCACGCATTGGGCGGAGCCGATCATACAAGTGCAACCTTAGCAGAATTAAATGTATTGGTTTCAGATGCGACCCTAGACGATTCGGGTGACAGTAGACCGCCAACCGCGCACACTCATACAGAATCAGATATAACAGACTTAAGTCATGTAGACCCAAATGCCATTCATGACAATGTTGCCTCAGAGATAAGTGCTGTTACAGAAAAGGTCACGCCAGTTTCAGGGGACTTTTTAATCATCGAAGATAGTGCAGACTCAAATAATAAAAAGAGAGTTCAAGTCGGGAATCTGCCAGGTGGAGGTGGAGGTGGAACTGTCACTATAGCGTGTTGCAACTTCGGCGGGAAATCGGACAGCGTAGGCAAGTTCTCTATTGCTAACGGAAAATCAACAGATGCAGATGACACTTCTAAACCCAAGACCCGTCAACCTATAGGGGCAGATGGCACGTTAACCACATTGGTTTATCAAACTAAGGAAGCCACCTCAAGTACTCAAATGAAAGTACACATTAATGGTAGTGTGGAAGCTACGGTCACCCTAAGTAGTATCAATGCAAACTTCGGTGGAGTCGAAACTATTTCGGTTAGTGTTTCGGCTGGTGATTATGCAGAGATTGAGTGGGACGCTTCGGACAAACCAGGAGAAGCCACTTGGTATTTCCTCCAGGAGCTAAGCTAAATGAAAGTAGGAATTATAAAAACAAGTTCAGGTATAGTTCCAATCGAGGAGTTCAGGGACTCCGTTGACATAAGTACAGGCGTAACAAACTTCTGTAATGAATACTCCCCGCCATTAAGTCCGGCGGACTACACCGGGATTAATGCAGACGCGATTGATCTAGGCAAGCAATGGGCATGGGATTTTACTTTATCAATATTGGTACAAACAGGTTGGAAGGAAGAGGTCTTAAAGTCGATTGAGCTTCATAGGCTTTATAGAATGAAAACCCTCGTGGCTGAATATCCTGCGGCATCAGGTAAGTATTTCGGATGCTCAGACTTCGACCAGAACAACTGGAGCAAGCTGGCAACCCTGGATAGTCGTGGATTGTTAGTAGGGTCATATCCTTTCAAGGTCCACACAGCCAATCACTCTGATTCGTATGACTTAATTGACAGCGCAGACCTCAGCCAGCTACTAGGGGCCGTGTCATCAGCAGTCTTAGGAGAACGATCACTGGCACAGAGCTACCTTGATGCAGTGTCAGCAACAACAAACGAGAGCGGGGCCATAACAGCCGCCGCGCCATATTTAGAACTATAAACGAAGAGGATTTTTTGATTGAGGTAATTAGATTAATAAAGGAAGGTGCCAAGTGAATGACTGTGGTCCAGCATCTCTTCCGTTATGGGCTAGGAATATCCTCTCTAAAAGGTTTAATAATGCGTGTATCTCCCATGATAATTGGTACAAGAGCGGGGATGGTAATAGGATGAGGGCAGATGTCCACTTCCTGAGAGACATGCTTTTAAAATGCGAGGGCGATTATAACGTGTTGGTAGCTCTTACTTACTATTTCTTGATCAGAGTCTTTGGTTGGCTCTATTGGAGTAACTGATATGGCAATCTTCCCTGTGTTAGAACTTGAAGACATTGTTCAGACAAACGACAAGACTCGCTTGGATGGTAGCAAGTTATTCACAACCCCCGATGAAGCTGCCATCACATTGGTTGAGATTGAACCAGAAGCATCAGCGGGCTTTATCCCTGTGACTACAAACAAGAGACTTGATTATCAGTATTCAACCACGGGCACTAAGACGGTTACTCTCAGGGTTACCACAGACGGATCTCCCGTCACCGCCACCAAAGAGATAGAGGTCCTAGACGCTGCAACAGACAACCTCTTTAGCTCAGATGCAGAGCTGACCTCCTATGAGCCCAAGATTCTTTCCTGGGTGAGAGCAGGCAGAAGTTCGTTCTTGGATGTACATAGGGCAGCGCAACAGAGGATTCTTAAAGTATTAGACGAGAATGGATTCTGGGACAAGACAGACAACCCGCTCACTAAAGAAGATATTATCACCATTGATGATTTCCAAGACTGGTCCAAGTTTATGGTTTTACGTCTTATCTTTGAGGGCATCAGCAACGCCATAGATGACATATTCCACGAAAAGGCGATGCGATACAGGAACCTAGAAGCAGAGGCAAGGGATCGCTCAAGACTCAGAGTGGACCTAGATAATGATGGTGATAGCGTCAACGAAGACTTAAGCTTTAGAACAATAGAACTCATAAAGGAATAGATGATATCAGACGCAAGGGATTACATTAGGGCGAGGTTCTCAGAGGAAGATACAGATCTTCATGAGCACCTAGATGCCTTTAACTTCGAAAACATCCCAGAGAATCTTATTGATAACGCCTATCATATCTCTTTCTCTCTAGGTAGCGAGGTCCAGCTTGGGAATTGCTTCACAGAAGAAAGCATCATGGCCACTGTGCAAGTGTTTAAGTCTACTTTTAATGATGAGATAACTACATTTGACGCTTTAATGGACACGGCCCACAATATCAAGCTAAGGGCCATCAATCCTGGCTTGTGGGTTGGAACTTTTAAGCGAGTAACAGTGCCAAGTATTACAGCATCTCCAATAGATACAAACGATAACATTATCCGAGTAACGATGGAGTGGGATTTCAAAATGGTTTTCAGCGCCATCTAAGGAGGAACGAACATGGCCGTAACAGAAGGTAACATCAAACTAGAGCCCACAGATCTACTCTATGGGCGTAGACAAAAGAACACAGTTCAGACAAGGGCGGATAGTTCTAGTGATCTCCAAAATGATTACTGGACATTTAGCACTATTGATCTTAGCGACGCCACTACTCTGTATCATTGCTGGTATAACGTAGCGGGGGGTGGGGTTGATCCCGCGCCTGCTGGCTCAACAGAAATTGAAGTGGCCATCTCCGCTGATGACACTGCTGCGGCAGTTGCCAGTGCAACGATTGCGGCCATAGATGCCATTGCTGCCGTGAAGGTTTCGGTTAAGCTCAAGTCAGGGACCACTGATACTATCAACTGGGAGCATGGATACATTGGACCCGGTGTAGAACCCGCAGAAGGAGTAGGCACTACTTTTACTTTTGCAGAAGTCACTGCCGGAACTAAAGCAGATCTTGGCGGAACAGAAGATATAGAATTCAGCACCGAATTTTCTATGGTCGATGTAAAAAGTTCGCAACTCGGAGAAACACTTTTGGACCAGATTCAAAACGGATCAAACGTGACTATTTCCGTGCCGCTATTAGAAACCACTGCTGAGCAATGGAAGAGAATTGTTGGGAACATCGCTGGTGATACTCTAACGGTTGGAGCAAATGACTTAGAGGGTATTGGTGAGAGTAAGCGCTTCAGTAACATGAAGCAATTCTCCAGAGAGCTTGTCATGCGTCCTTCTAATGCGGCTGACAACTCATCAAACATCACAGTTTTTGCTGCGTTCCCTAAGCTTGATTCTTTGAACTTTTCAGGAAGCGAGCTACAAAGAATGCAGGTAGAAGTTTCAGCATTTAGAGATTCAACGAGACCACAAGAAATCTCGGTGGCTGCCTATGGTGATTCAAGTAAAGGCGTTTTAGCTTAATGATAACGAACCCCAGATCTTACAGAGGGATTGTCTACGGTCCCCCTGTTAATGGTTTCTTTGTGAGGTCTGGCCTTTCCTAAGGGGGATGAATGAAAGAGTTTAAGTTTAAGAAGACAGAGTTTAGCATTGAGATCGGAGAAGATAGATTTGTTTGCAGCTATCCATCAAACGAGTTTGTCGAGAAGTTCCAGATTGATAGTCAAAAAGCGACTGATAATGTTGAAAAATCGCTAAAGTTACAAAAGGGATTGTTTGAAAAGATGGGACTCCCAAATGAAGCTTACCTTAGAATGGAAGGCTGGCAGGTTGCAGAGATCACCCAATGGTTGCTAGATTTTAAAAAAAAGTAACTGCGTGGGAATGGAGAAGGGCCATAGTTGTTAGGTTTTATGGTTTTTCCCACAGAGAGGTACAAGAGATGGACATTGATATATTCAAATCTTATTACTCTTGTATGGAAAACATTATCGCTGGCGAACAGATACTTCGTATCGAGTCAACGGACTACCCTAATGGCAAAATGGATTACAAACGCAAGACCAACAAAAAATATCAAGACATATTGGTTCCACCACATCTTATGCCACACAGGCGAGTCACAACCAAAGAGGCTTTCAAGATGATAGGAAAGGATTTGAATGGCTGAAGTAATCGAGCTTGAAGTCGTAATTGATGGAAAGAAGTTCAAAGCTAATTTAAAGAAGGTGGTGGAAGGTGAATCCAAGAAGTCAGGCAAACGAGCTGGTAAGAAGTTTCAATCAGGTTTCGACAAGTCTGTTAAGAGAGGGATTGACGGTCTTAGCCGTAGGGTTGTTGCTCTTGGAGCAGCACTGGCCACTGTTTTTGCTGGCCGGGCTGTTATAGGAGCTGCTTCTAAACAAGAAGACGCAGTCAATTCCCTAAATGCGTCACTTAGAAACCTTGGGAGTTTCTCTAAAAAAACAAGTGCCGACTTGCAAGACTTTGCAACGGCGATCCAGCAGACAACTAAGTTCGGCGATGAAGCAGTGTTGAGTCAGTTATCTTTTGCACAAGCAATGGGCGCTTCTGTAGAACAATCCAAGCAAATAGTTTTGGCTTCAACGGATATGGCAGAAGCTCTCAATATCGACTTGAACTCCGCCGTCAGAAACATTTCGAAGACGATTGGAGGTTATGCTGGGGAACTCGCGGAAGTTATACCCGAACTTAAGAAGCTAACTTCTGAACAACTCCAGGCTGGCGCTGGCATCGAGCTGTTAGCAAAGAAGTATTCAGGTTTTGCAGCAAGAACAACGAGAACGTTCTCCGGTGCTTTAACACAGTCAACAAACGCTTTTGGTGGTCTTTTGGAACAGGTAGGATTCTTGATTACGAAAAACCCCCTTGTTGTGAGGACCTTAAGAGAATCTGTAATTATTTTCTCTAATCTTTCTAGGATGCTAAAAGAAAACAGGAAAGAGATCATAACTTTTATCAATGATGCTATAAAGAGATTTATTAAAGTTGTGAGAATATCTGCGGATGAAGTTAAAAAGTTCGCTACTGAGATGAAGACTCTTATCCTTCTAACAGGAGCGGCTGCAACACTCAACAAGACAAGTGATGCAGTGTCAGTCTTAGGTAAAGCAGCGAAAGCGGTGACTATGGGGGATTTTTTAAAAAAGCTTCGATTTATAAGCGGCAAAGGTGGTGCGCTGGCTGCGGCGGCTGGCGTAGGGATACTTGGTACAGCTATATTGAAAAATCTCGGAAAACGCCCAGAGAATGCCACAGAGAAGCTTTCTCAATTGTTTGATCAATTACAAAAAGTAAGAATGGAAAGAGACTTACTTGAAAGAAAGTTAAATGAAGGCTCGATTGCTGACCCTAAGCTGATCCAGCTTGTAATAGATAAGTTTAATGATTTAGTTATAGAAGCAAAGTCCTTAGAGAAAGATATTGATGTTGTGGCCATGTCTGTAGGGAAGAGCATGAAAGATATGGCAAAAAAAGGCGATAGTGCGCTGGACAAACTTATCGCCTCATTGAGAAAGCCTCTACCAAAACCGAAAGTAGGGATTGACAAGGCTAGTGCTGACAACTTCATGCAGCAGCAAGTGGCCCTGAGTGGGGTAATGGCTGAAATGGTTAACGATAGCAACCGAACAGGGATTCTGTTCGCACGGGCATTTGCGCAGTCTTTCGACGCAACCAAAATAAATGCAGACAAATTTATGAAAGCAATGATGTCCTTAGGTACGCAAGTTAGCTCGATGCTCATGGGAATGATCGCCTCATCGGCGGCCAATGCTTTCGCTGCTTTCGGTAGTGCTTTAGTGACAGGCGAGAACGCTATAGACGCTTTTGTTAAAAGTTTTCTTGGAGCAATAGGGCAAATGGCGATCCAATTGGGTGCTTTCTTGATACTGGCGGGCCTTGGTTTCGCATTTGTACCAGGTTTGACAGGCCTAGCTGGACCCTTGATAGCAGCAGGAACTGCGTTGGCAGTACTTGGTGGGATACTCACAGCAGTAACAGCAGACGAGAAGCCTGGTGTTAGTGCTGGGGGTGGGGCCGGTGCTAGTTCTGCTGGTGGAGCTACTCTGGAAAGTCCGACAGGAGAGTTTGCGAGTGGTGTCGAACCAATTGAAAGCGAACCTCGAACAGTGGTCAACTTCACCGTTCAGGGGGATGTCCTAGACACGGAGACAGGAGGTCTAGGTAAAAGACTCGCTGACATATTAAATGCTTCCTTTGAATCTGACAACGTCACTCTCAACCAGGTGACCGCATGAGCCTAGAGACACAAGTCCAATTCTATTACGGTCATGTGATAACTGTGGACAATAGGAACCTTGCATTTGATGAGGGAGGTCCAGAGTTAGATGCAGTCCTAGACGTTGGTGGTTATACCTTAGAAGACTTTGCAACAGAAGTCGCAAGAGCAATGACAGCAGCGGGAGGACAGACTTACGCAGCAACAGTTGAGCGTACTGCGAGAATTATAACAATCACCGCAGCGGGGGCCTTTACTTTACTAGAAGGAACAGGAGCAACGTCAGGGACATCAGTCTTCGGGTTGTTAGGATTCACTGCCGGGGATATAGGACCAACCACAAGCGCCGTTGGAGATACCGCATCAGGATCAAGTTACAGACCACAGTTCTTCTTAAAAGACTTTGTTGATAGCTCAGATCTCATAAAAAGGACCCAGTCATCTGTCAATGAATCAGCATCAGGAGTGCTTGAAGTGATCTCGTTTGGGACTGTGAACTTCACTGAGTTAAATATCCCTTTCATTACAGACATAGACCAAGGCAGCAATGGTGCCATTGAAACTAATCTAACAGGTGTGACAGACGCGAGAGCATTTCTCACTGCAATAACCACTAAGAACCCTTTGGAATTCATGAAGGACCGCGACAGTATAATTTTCGAGAAATTGATACTAGAATCAACACCAGAAGCAAGAGACGGAACTGGCTATAGACTCAATGAGCTATTCAACCGGGGACTTGCTGGATACTACGAGACTGGAAAACTAGTCTTCAGAGTAACAACATAGGAGGCCGCTATTACAATCTCTAACGGCCAACCGGTCAATGCAGCGACAGACAACTCCGCCTTTATATCTAAGACGGCCACATCAGGAAATACTGCTGTTGGTATCGTTGATCTTAACAATGGCTCATCTGGCGATCAGGTCACTAATGTACAACAGGCTATAAATGACAACAGGTATGAAACCACAATCAATGAAGAGATCACAGCTTCCGGCGAAATCGCGAGCTCTACCCAGAACAGATTCCAGTATAGAAGAATTAGCGGCAGTGGTGGCGCTGTTACAGCTTCAAATACGCCATTTGGAACGGGTGGCGGGTGGACTGACGGAACAATTATCCGCCTCATTGGAACGAACGACGCCAATTCAGTAACTCTAACAAACAATGACGCCACTGACGGTGCAATACTAAATGGTGACATAGCATTGGTGCGATACCAATCAATCACGCTACAATATGACTCTGTGTTAAGTAGGTGGATAGAACAAGGACGTAACTAGTGCGGTATCTATGGTTGCTATTAATCCCCGTTATGGCCTTTGGGATAAACAGTGCTAACAAAGTTATTAAAGCTATTAATGATATTGAGCTTGATCCTGGCACTAAAGTGGCTGTTAAAGGCAGACTTCATATCGAAGCCCAGGACGAGATACGCTTTGAAGATTCCACGGGTGGGGAGTATGTAGGTATACGTGCTCCCGATCCAGTTGGAAGCTCACTTACATTCATACTACCAAGTGTTGATGGTTCTGCTGGAGAGTTCCTGTCCACTGACGGGGGTGGGAATCTAACCTTTGCCCCTGGTGGTTTCCCATTTGTTGCCTCGGTAGATAATTCAATCATTAAAGCTGATACGGTTGGCTCAGATGAGATACAAGAGTCAGGCATTATCATAGATGATTCAGACCAAGTGACTGGTGTGTCCAGGCTCAATATCGACTCCCAAGGAGAGTTAAGACTAGAGGACGCTGCTGGTGGTGAGTATGTTGCCTTGAAATCTTCAACAATTGCAACCGCCTCGTATGTTCTAACCTTGCCAGATGCTCAAGGAAGTATTGACCAAGTCTTAAAGAATGACGGCTCGGGGAATCTCTCCTGGGAAGATGATAATGATTCAGGTGCTCTTTCAGTCGCTAAATATGAAAATGAAACCGGGACCCTTGTCAGGGGTGACGCTGCAATATCTCACTCGGCAGATTCAACTTGCGCAATTCAAGGGAGCGCAGGGGATCTAATTAGTTCAGTCTCTTGCAGCTCAACGGGCGTTGTGGCGGTAACATTAAAGGCAGCAACATGCGCTGCTTTGACAACAATGTATGTCCAGGCCACTTGCGGTGATCCAGGTTTCAATTGCTATGCTGCTAGACAAAAAGCCAGCGTGACAAGCGTAACAATTAGAACCATTGACGATACTGATACCCTGAGAAATAGAAACTTTGACCTGGCGGTTATATGCGAAAAATAAAATATATAATTATATTTATTCCATTTTCTGTTAGTGCTCACTTATTGGATGAGTCAAAACTTGCCCAGAAATACCTTGAAGAATTAAGCATTGAATATAGCAAGCTTTCATGTGAATCACTGTCAAACAATCCCTCGATGGAGAAGGCAACCTGCATAAAAAAAAGAGAGATCATTAAAGATGAGTTCAAAGTATGGTCGGTAAAATACGCATCATGCAAACTAGGATCATATCACCGCGAGCTTAAAGCTTTATGTTCGTCAACTGGTGATAGTAAACCTTCTGCCATGATGAGAGATATTAAAGATAAGGCCTACAATAGGGCGTACAATGAATGAAGGAATGAAGAAAATTGCCTTTGCTATACTCACCACTGCTGCCTGCGGTTTAGTTGCTTTCGCTGGTTCCACTTACAAAGACTTTGTAGGGGTAGAGGTTAACGTTGGAGCTAATACACATAAGATAGACAAAGCTGAAACTGCGATAGATTCAATGAAGCTTGATGTCAAAGCATTGCGCTGGTACTTCCTAGACCGCAAGGGAATATCCCCACCGAAGGGAAAGTAATGGCCCAGCCGCTTACTGATAAAGCCAAATCTCTTTTAGAACAGACCAATATCGTCCAACAGCTTATTCTAGAAATTGATGGTTTCACAGAAGTCTTTGGCGCTTTGCCTATCACTATTATCCCTAAGTATGGTGACGCTGGATTGGAATACGGAGACGCTGGACTGACTTACGGCGGGGTGGTTGAAGATCCTAATAGTAGACCATGGATCATGCTAGAGGGAACCACTAACTCTATCACGCAACAGATCCAAGCTGATAAAGGCGCGGCGACTTCCGTTAGCACTATCAACGTCTCCTTAATAGATAAGAACGCAGAGCTAACAAACATATTTAGCCCAGGGGTTAGAGTCCCTGATGTAATCGGAAGAGAAGCAAATTTCTATGTAGGGCAAGAGGGGGGATCTCATCCCGAGGACTCGGTTAAACTGTTCTCTGGTGTTGTAACAGGTCTAGATTTTGGTGCTGGCAAAGTAGTCGTTAAGGTTTCACATCCTGAGCAACTCAAGCGCCAAGACGTACTTATACAAGCAACCACAAAGCTATCGGCCCCACTAATTGCAGGAGCAGCAACGGCCAGTGTAGAGGCGACCGCTAACTTCATAGCTCCACTAGATGTACTAGAATCCTACGCGGTAATCAATAACGAGATATTCCAATGGACTGGGAAAACATCAACAACACTCACTGGACTCTCTAGAGGAGCACTAGACACTTCAGACGTTTCACATTCCACTGGGGATGAAGTCGTCAGTTTCTACCGATTCCAAGAAGACCCTATTGATCTAGCGTTAAAGATATACCTCTCTAATGGAGGGACTGCTTTTGCGACAGGAGAAGCTGCGATTGCCTTTAACCAGGTTGATCCATCCACATTTGTCACCAATGCAATTGCTTTTCAAGACTTAAATATACAAACTAAATTAGGCCTAATTGTTGGGGACACAATCACTGTAACAGGCGCGGGTGAAGCGGCCAATAATGCAACCCATACAATAAGCTCTTTTGGCTCAACGGATGTTGTGAGCTATATAGTAGTGACAACCACACTTACAACAGAAGTGGACTCCCCTGCCTTGGCAGACTTCACCAGCAAGTTCAATGTTCTCCCCGCTGACGCTGCTCTTGGGATGAATCCTAAACAGATAGATGTTCAGAAACACCTAGATATTCAGGCCATTATTGGGTCAATCCCTGACTATGATCTATATATAGATAGCACTGAGAAAGGCACTGAGCTTATCAACAAAAAGATACTCTTCCCCTTGGGAATGATATCAATACCAAGACAGGGAAAGGTTGGATTAAATGCAACGCTACCACCCCTTAGTGGTCTAGAAACAAAGACACTTGATAGCAGCAACGTCATCAACCCCAAGAACATTAAAATAAGAAGAACTGTTAACGAAAACTTTTACAATGCAATAGTCTTTAAGGTTGAAAAGCTACCTCTGGAGGACAAGTTCTTAAGAGGCATCATCACTCAATCAACTGACTCAACTAACCGCATTCCAGTAGGGAACAAAGTTCTAACTCTTGAGGCCCCTGGTCTTCGAGACACCTCAGAGGTAGTGACTTTCCTCCAAAGAAGTACCGAGCGCCTATTGATTAGATATCGCTTCGGGGCAGAGTTTCTGGAAATCCAGACCCATTACCGTACTGCTTTCAATCTCGACGTAGGGGATACAGTTATACTTGACGGTAAGTCTCTCGGCTTACCTGACACAACTGTTGCCTCAAAGGACTTTGTTCCTAGGATATTCGAAATTGAAAACAAGACACTTAATGTCAAGACGGGGGCGGTAAAATTAAACTTGATTGATACAGTTTTTAATAACGATAGAGTCTATGGAACTTTCGGCCCTGCGAGTTTGATAAAACCCGGTGCCACAAGCACAAAACTACCCCTTAAGCGCTCTTTTGTAGCTGACCCTGCCCTTGGCAACGAGAAATCGAAATGGGAGGCATTTGTGGGCCTGACAGTGCAAGTCCGCTCACCCGACTTCACAAATGTAGACACTGCAAAGATTGACTCTATTGATCCAATTGAAGCAAACACACTAAACCTTGACAGCGCGTTATCATTCACCCCCGCAGAAGATGACATTATAGAGATGCCTCCATACACAAGCGCAGAAGACAGATATAAGTCTGCACACTGCTTTGCTGGCCAGAGGTTGATTGTTGTCACAGGGGTTTCAAGCACTTCTTTCACTGTCTCCGTGGCAGATGCTGCGAAGATGACTGCTGAGGATACTATTAGAGTACATTCAACAGACTTTTCAGATGATTCAGAGGACACTAATATAACCTCAGTGGTAGGTGTAACAGTGACAGTTGATGATGATATGGGATTCACACCATCTGCCGGGGATGAAATCGACATGATCCCTTTTGCTGACGGGGGCAGGACCTACGCTTACTTTTAGGAAACTATGACAGACATAACACCAGCATTAAATACGATTCAAGTTGAAGAAACCCAATTCAATTCAGGGATTAATTCTAGCACTTTTCAAAGAATAGGTGCCACCGCAAACGCCTGGGTTAAAAGAGGGTGGATGGTTTATAGGTTCGACTTCCTTGGGGCCTTTCATTCTATATCAGGAGGGGAGGACGGTCTTGTTCCCTTTCCTTACGATGCAGAAATTGTCGGGGTCACGGGAAGAGTTCGCCTTACTGGAACATCAGGCACGACAACTATTGACCTCCACAAGATTACATCAGGAGGCGCAGGTGCAACTATCTGGTCAACCAAGCTTTCTATTACTTCGGGTGCTATTGATGACGTTATCTTTGGAGAGAACTTCATTGAACCTGCAACTCAAACGCCAGCGGGTATCACTCTCCCTATTCACACAAGCAGAAACGTAGACCAATTTGAAGCGCTCAGATTAGATATAGACGCCACTGCTTCAGGTGCTCAAGACTTATCTTTAATGATCTGGTACAGACCGAGGTAACTTATGGCCACATATTCAGAGACTCCCGCAGCTATCCAGAACGGAGTTAGGACTACAAACGGGGTGGCATACACAGTTACCTCTGGCTTTTATGCATTAGTGTCTATCTACTTTGAAGGCTCGGGGTCCATTGATATGAGCGGAACGAACATAAATATCAATGGTGGATATCATGAAATATTAATGGATGAGGGGGACACCCTTAATCTAACTTTAAGCCCCGGCCCAGCTACTTTAAGACATCGCGCCAGAGAATACGGCAGGCCATGATCTACACGCTTAAACGTGGCGTCTCTCCTAAGGATCTTGAAATGCTCCAGCCTGCTCTCTGGATATTACTCACTAGAACATTCCTATACTGTGCGGAGTATGAACTACCTTGCAGAATCACTTCTCTTATAAATGACAGGAAAGGGGTTAAGGCAACTAGTAGAACTCACGAGTCAGGCAGGGCCGTAGACATCTCTGTGAGGGGGTGGTCAGACACCCACAAGTATAGATTTCAATACATAATGAACCAAGCCTATTCTGATATCGCTGCAATTTCAGCAAGTGACCACAAGCCAAGAGCAGTCGTTTTACATGATAGCGGGCGTGGTCCACACTTACATATTCAAGTAAGACCTAACGCCAAATGGCACAAGTTTATCAAGGAGTAAGATATGGAAGCAATGTTACTATGGGCAAAGCCTATGCTGGATCAATACGCGAGTGAGTATACCTGGCTAATGGTGTCTCTCTCAAGCCTGGGTGCCCTCATGTGCCTAGCTCAAATGGTAGTCGCTATCACCCCCAGCAAAAAAGATGATGCCAAGCTAGAGCAGCTCATGGGGAAGAAATGGTTTAAGACATTATTTGATATGTTTAAATCGTTTGCACCTGCGCAGAAAGACAAGAGCGGATTTAAGAAGTCTGAGTGATATATCTAAAAGCGATACTTCAATTTCTCCCAGAGCTAATTAACTTAATCAAGACGGTTTCCTCTATGATGGAATCAGGTATTGAAGCTATTCAGATTAAAAAAGACTTTAAAAGGATAGATAGTGCTTTCAAAAAGAACACTGCTAAAGAAAGGGCCCGTGCTCTTAATGATGCTTTTAGTGACTAGTTGTCAGACTGGTATCTCTTGGCGTCCTGATTTCTTTGTGGGCGACTACGAAACAGAAACAATCGTCAACGAGGACGGGATAACTGTTTATTCAAATGAAATTCTTTTCAACGAATACGGTTGTCTTCACAAAGATCAGATCAAAGAGCTCAGGGAGATACTCAGGAAAGCTAAGATACCTAAAAAGAATGACAAGGACATCGGCAGGCTATTACTCAGGCTCGGAATCCCTAAGGTGTAAAGTTATAACCGCCACATTTCCGCCGTGGTAATACTAAATAATACCGAATTCTGGTTTTTAGCACCTAGAAAACCCGCCACGCTAACACTATAATATTATTGACCATGGTTATTACTATAATATACTGACTTTTTTCGGCATTTAAAAAAAGCTTAATCGTCTACCGCATAACCTTTATTCTCGGGCAGAGCTTCCTCTTCTTGGTTACTATGCAAAGTCTCTGCTTTCTTACGATTATGTTTATCGATTTTCTCTAGGTCCAGCTCTAATATCTTTTTATACTGATCAGGAGTAAAATCTAAATGCACTAACAAGCTATCTCTAATAAGTTTCTTCTTATCGAGGGAGAGGTAACCGTCATTTAGTATTCTCTTTATGATTCTTAATGGACTATCCTTTATAATCGATTCGTGCTTTCCAGGTTCGAGCTCATCTAAGACAATCATAACCTTTTCACAATCATCAAGAATCTCTTGAGCAATGCTTTTTATTTCTTCTTGTCCTTCCTCATCGGAAAACATCAAGGACCCAGAATTATCAACTAGTCGATTTAGAAAATCTCTATAGCTATTTATAATCGTATTAATTACGTATCTTGGGATTCCATAAATAATCAAATTTCTTGGCTTTATATTATTCCAGCTTCGACATATCTCTCTAAGGATTTTTAAATTGAAATCCGAGCTGTGTTTGTTTTTGTCCATACTTACCTCTCTTTCTTTACCTGATAAGTTCTATTATCGGGTAGAACCCAAACAGCACCCAATAAACACCTAAACCAACACCTAATTTCTTCACCAGAATCTGTCATTTTTTGGCAGTTTACTTTGCCTCTTTAGGGTACCAGCGCTTCAACGTCACCCAGATAGGGTGCTCTTCTTTCATAGGCCAATGCACATTCAACTTCTCCAGCCTGTCAATAACTGCCAACGCTTCAAGGTTGAAAGCTCTTGAATAAGTCCAGTTTCTAATCACTCCAAGTGCGAGGGACACCGTAGTCATATGATTCAAGTCTGTGATGTTCGACTCCGCAGACTCAACATAGCCGACGAATAACTCCACGTCCTTAATGGCCAGACGGTTTTCAGTAGCTAAAATCAAGATGTACATACTAGACAACAGCGGCGTGTTGTAAGAAGTATCCTCGTTCGCAAACCGAACTTTATCCGTTAAAGGGGCCTTATCATAACCACCAGGAACAGGCACCCAAGGGCGGTCTCCTTCTGCATATTCAGCGGAACTATTCTCGGTATGATGTAATCCCCCATTTCTATCCCAAAAGCTAGACATCATATTTCCATCCCATTGTCTTTCATATAGCGCAGGTAAGGACTGCGGTTTTTATCTAAGTGTTTCTTGAGACACCCGCACGACTTCCTATGGCCATTTCGCATTGACATTATTGGGAAGTATCCCACCCCACCGCAGTCGCATTGAACTTTATAAAGTCTGTTTCTTCTTTTAGCAGGTTTGCTGTACCAAAGGGTTCTGCTGATAATGGTGAGCATTCCATACTTCTTGCCTATATGCTTTTCCCAATCATTTCTCACAGTTCTCCCCCCTAAGAAAATGCCCGGTTTCCCAGGCAATCCCCCATTACTTCTTCTTCTTTTTAACGGTATTCAAATTAGAAAGTGCATAATCAACCATCTGTGCCACGATGTTGCCTCTAGTGAGACCGTTCTTCGTTGCCAAATTCTCAACCTTAACGGCAGCAGCATCTGGTAGTTTGATACTAACGGCCGTAGTCGCCAGCGTCTTGTTTGGTGTTACTTGAAATCCCATATGTTTCTCCTTTGTATGGGGGTTAAAACGAAAATCCATCCTTTCCAGACTTCTCACCACTCCCAAGGAAGTCCACTTTAGCTGCCTTAATTTCGGTGGTGTATCGGTCTTTGCCTTCTTTATCTTGCCATTTGCGTGTCTCAATCTTTCCTTCAACGAAGACCTCTCTGCCTTTCTTGAGATAGGAATTGCAGGCATCAGCACTCTTGCCCCAGACCACAATCTTGTGGTACTCAACAGACTCTTCCCATTCACCTTGTTTGTTCTTCCATCTCTCGTTAGTGGCCACATCAAAGTTAACAACACTCGCACCGTTAGGGGTGACTTTAAATTCGGGGTCCTTAGTGAGTCTGCCTAGGACCAAAATTTTGTTCAAACTCATGCGTTTCTCCTTATTCGTTAGTTTCCTCAAGTAGACGTTTCTTGAGTTCTTGGTACTGACTAGTGGTACTGGCCCTGGATAGACCCTCCTCTATCGCTTTGTAGGTGTCCTCTGAAAGACCTGGAACCTCAAGCAGTTGATTGATCTCTTCCAAGAGTTTCTTATCTGAATCAGATACGCCAAACACAACTGATGCTGTAGTCAACGCCCTGGGTGCGGGTTTCTTGCCGGTCACATGTGCCGACTTGGGAGGAGTAGATGCAGCGTTGCCATCATCGTCCTCATCCTCGGGTGCTAATCCCAAAATTGAGACATAGCTATATCTTCGAAGATAGGTGATAGCCCCTCCAACGCCTTGGGGGTCAGGTTTTGACGGCTTAACTTTTACCTGGTTTTCGATATACTGCCCACTGGAATGAAGAAGCATTGTTGATATTGAGACAGTTCCATCCTCACCATCACAAGGGAACTGAACTACCGTTAGCCCATTCTCCAACAAAGGCTTGATTACCGCTCTGCGGATAGATTCTAGTGGTGCGTACTTATTGAAATGATTGACCGCCGTCTTCTTTGGTTCAACGAAATTCATAGACGCCTTAATAAGGGCCTTAGATAACTCGTTAATATTCTCGCTTTTGTTCATTCTCAAATCCTTGGTTGTCACTAGGGTCAACTGTTTGGTCGTAGGACCACGCAGCAAATTCAGATAAAGTGACCTCAGAAGGGAGGAGGTCAGTCTCTTGTATCCAATCACTGATTAAAATTTCTAACTGCTTGTGCAGGTATTCATGAATCTCTATATGGTCCTCATGGGTCATAAGTGAACCACCCGAGCGTCTAGTTTCCCATCCAAGACCCTCCTCACAACGCCCAACTGTCTCACAGGGACTTTATTCTTGAGCTCCCAGTGCCTGAGCGCCTGTGTTGAGATCCCTAGGATAAAAGCAAGTTTTTCTTTGGAGTTCCCTTCTACTTTGCACCAACGCTTCATCTGGGCCACTGTTACTTTTTTCACCTTCATTTGACTTATCTCCTTAACTTGACTAATTTGTTTTAAAGCTACTTGAAACTAATTGTCAAGGAGACATGTTTGGAAGCCTCTAAATACTATATCTTTATCACCATGCACGATATATGTAAGTCAGATCTTCTGGAATTCCCTGATACAGAAGCGGTTGAAAGTTATTTGAAAAGTGTTGCCTCTGAAGTGAGTACAAGAGTATTCTATGGCTACGAGATAGAACAAGAGGTCCGGCTGATACCAAATAGACGACCAGAGAGTGAGGCGTTATGATAGACGCTTTGCTGGTTCTCCTTATAGGGACCTGGGTGGCGTCTATTGTTTGTTGTGGTATGCATTTCAATGATTGGTATAAGAAGAATAAAGAATTAAATCTTTATCACCATAAAAGTAATCGCTAGAGTACTAACCATGCGGGTATTTTAGCGACCAGGTCCCGGCATAATCTTAACCATAGGCGGTAAAGATTTGCTCAAATGCCGGGGCCTATTCATCCAATGAAGCGATTGATCCCATCTAGAAACTTCTGAAGATTGTTAACAGCATGGGCCACCATCATCTGACCTTGAATATTATCTCGCCGAAGGTCATCGTTCATTTGATCAAAGAAGGGTTTGAGTAGTCTTATCGCTTCGTAGTTTTCGAGTAGTTCTTTTTTTGTCTTCGCGTCCATGGGACATATAATCCCATCTTGCGGAGAACATTGTCTATGCGGCGGGCGGGTTTCTCGGCGTCCAGAAGCACGGCTATCCCATCATTAATCTCAAGCTGTCTATGCACATAGGATACAGGCTCAACAGGCCCCTCTATTAAGGCCTTGGCTTCGTTGTTCTCATCCTTCATCTGCAAACATCTCAATAAGCTCCAGTAGGCTTATTCCTAACAGCTCGGCGAATCTCTTTGCTTCGCTTACCCTGAACTCTGTGTGGCCATTCTCCACTCTCGAAAGGGTCGCTCGGTTCATTTCAAGTCTGTCTGCCAATTCTTCCATAGTTATCTCGTTGGAAGCTCTGTAAAATTTTAGCAATTGCTTCATATTGGCAGGGGTATAACTTTTCATGTGACACCTCTTGTTTCATTTCATTATTGACTGTCGCCAGGATCATCAAAGCTAGGTATCTCTTGAAACTCACCTGACATAAAATGCGTGAAGTACCATGATGCCAGTGGCGGTTCCATCAGTTCTATCTGCCCTATTGTGTCTATTATCTTGCAGGCATTACACAGGAGTTTTGTGAGTTCAGCTTCTTTTGTTGTCATTCTTTGTCCTTATAAACTAATAGCCCATTGCAGTAGTCCAAGATCAATTGTTTGACCTTCTGGGCCTGTTGTCTAGATGTTCGACCCAACACCTTCCAGAACTTCCTTTGAAGGCGTAAAGAGCGAACCTCGGTCCTCTCAGGGTGATATTTAGATCGCGGGGTTGGTCCTGGTTTAATCATGTGTCTTCCTTATCGCTTTTTTCTTTCCACTGGGTTTAGTCGCCCTTCTCTTTCCTTGTCATTGACTGCGCGTTTTAATTCTTGTAACACCTTTGCAGCCTCCCAATTATCGCCATACCAGTATTTTAGGGCCTCAACCCTTCTCTCTTCTCTGCCTTTAAGTGTGGCCCTATAAGCCTTGGTTTTTTTCAAGTACTTTTTGTAGCTCTTTGTATTTTTACGTTTTTGAAATTCTCTGGCCCTTCCAGCTTTACCTTCTAGGGTTTGACGCTTTTTATGGGTCCTCTCTCTGTATGTTTTAAATTTGGTGTCTTTATTCTTTTCATAGTAATTTCTTAAATAAGATTTGCTTTTTTTATGTTTACTTGGGTTTTTCTTCCTCCATTCAGTCCTGTATAAATAAGTTCGGTAGCTCGTCCAGTTCTTCCACGAGCCAAAGGCTAGAATAACTAATTGCCTATGCATTATTTGCAGAGACTTCTTTTCAGGTATTCCATCAGGGGTTAACTTGGTCCGACGCCGACCATTGATCAAAGCCCCATATCTCACATACTCTTTGTAATTACCAAACTCCATTTTGATAATTACTTCGAGCATTACTTGGATTGTTTTTTTTCTGGGCCTCATTATTTTTCCAATAAGTCCTTACGATTAACGAGCAAACCCGCTTTGTGCATGGCAATCCGAACTTTCTCGATATTTAAGATTTGGCCTGCGGTTTTAGCAACCACTGCCCCCTGCTTGTGTTCCATTTCTCCGCTGTATACTTTATTCATAGCGTCCCAAAGCAAATCTCTTAATAGATGGTCTGTAACTTTTGCTAACTTTTTAACCGCCATAGGTATCTCCATTGTTAAAGACCATCGTGGTCTGTCTAAGTTTAGACAATTTTTAAAAAACGAAGCCGTCCATCCATCAATGGCTCCATATTGTTTAATCATGTGTCTTCCTTATCGCTTCCAATTTCCCTATAAAGCTATCCCAAATGGCCGAGAAACCTGAACCCTCCATCTTGGTTGGTATGAAAAGAGTCTCTCCGCAATCGCAGTGCCACCAGTAGCCGTCGAACTCATCGTTGTTCTTCTCATGAATACAATTCTTAGGGATACTTTCAAACAGTTTGCCGCAGCAGCCGCATTTCTTTAGTATACTTTTGATCATTTAGTCCTCCGGTGCGTAGTCTGGGTGCGTATCCTCTAATAAGATCAAGTCTCCACTTTCAATGTGTTCGTCTATTGCTAATATAAATTCAGCTATGACACCGTCACTGGTTGTTATAAGATCCTCATGCTCACTAATAACCCTTACTGCATCAATTTCAGTTTCTCCACTACCAGAGACCAAGACTTGGATAATTTGATCTGCTATTCGATTGTAAAAAATCATTTGAATCCCCCTTATAACTAAATATAACACAAAGGGTTATCTTTGTACACAGAAACATTGTAAAGAATTGTACAGATTACTTGATTTTGTTTACAGGGTCCTTGGGGACAAGTCTCCGGCCATCTGGGCGAAGTTCATAGGTGGGCTCATAGAAGATATCTCTATCTATTAGGAGGTCAATCAGGGCGTGGTTGTAGGTAAGACCTAATGCTGCGGCCCTTAGGGTGACCTCTGAGTGAACCTTTTCTCTATCTTCTTTCGTTGCTATGGAATCCCCCGGAGCAGCTTAGTACCTAGAGTGATGGGTTAAGTCAATTGGGAGGAACTACCTATATATGCGCAAGAGGCTCCCCTATGGTCTTAGTTGACTGATGACACCCAAGACCATAGGGTTACCGAAGCTGATTGGTGTTTTGTTTATAGGTTAATTCTTGCCCTATTTCAAGGGAAACAACTCACCAAATTAGTCAGACGTGCCAGATGAGGGATACTAAGAGTCCCGACGGGGTAGCTAAACCTGGCGCATGCAACCCTAGTTAAGGTCTTAGTGGCTGACGGTCCCGAGAGGAGGCTTGAGCTGGGGAGCAGACCCTTAAACTATCTGCCGCTCTATTGGACAAGATAAGCAGTCCTCAGTTGAAGAGAATGACACTACTCCAGAAGTCCACGGACGGAATGAGGGCACACACCTGAAGGAGTACGAGAATGACCAGAGATTTCACATGTCTGGATGGCTTCTAATACCCTCAAGAAGGCTTGAGTTTTAAAAGAATAAGATAAGAACAGGGGGATTCATGCATGAAATAGTACTCAAATGTCATCATTGCTCAGAGGGTAGACTCATCTCTGTTTGTTATGGGCGCAGGTTCAAACAGGCCTTTCCTATCGTATGTAAATGTGGAAAGCTTATTTGGATAACTGCTCATACAATCAATGAAGAAGTTAAGGCCCTAGACATAATTAACCCTCCAGAGCAAAGAGATACCTCTTGGGTTAATAGTTGGGGACCAAAGATTGAATAAGGAATTAGTTGAACGATACAGTGCTCAGTGTAACACCCATGCCAAAGCCAAGAATGACAAGAGCTGACGCCTGGAAGAAGAGACCTGTTGTTGTAAAATACTGGCTGTGGTGTGATGAGATCCGCAAGGAATGCCAAGACAAGGGGATAGTACTTACAGAGGTTCTAAGCCTAGTTTTTGTGGTTCCTATGCCACCCTCTTGGAGTAAGAAGAAGAAGAAAGAGAAGGACGGGACCAAACACCAGCAACGCCCTGACTTAGATAATTACGTTAAAGCATATAAGGATTCATTTAAGAGTGATGATAGTTTCGTATATTCTTATAAAAACATCTCTAAGGTCTGGGGATATACAGGAGAAATAATAGTTAGAGGGATTAATGATAGGAGCTCTTTATGTTGATGAACGAGGCCCGTATAGTCGAGTTGCCGGACTCGATATTTGGGGAGTCTCAAAAGATGCTAGGCTTTACAAAGGGCCTTTTAAGGTCATTGCTCACCCGCCCTGTAAAAGATGGGGAAGATACTGGTCTGGTGGCCCTTCTGCTAAGCAGAAAAGGATTCTCGGGGATGATGGAGGCTGTTTCGCCCAAGCCTTATGGGCTGTCCGATCTTTCGGCGGAATACTTGAACATCCAGAGGCATCTCACGCTTGGGCTTGGTTTTCATTGCAAAGGCCTCCAAGAGCTGGGGGGTGGGTCAGTGCTGATATTTATGGCGGAATGACCTGTTGTGTTGAACAAGGGCACTATGGACACAGGGCTCGGAAAGCTACCTGGTTATATGCAAACAAAGTAAGCACTCCCGAACTCATATGGGGGCCAAGCGAAGGTGAGAGATTAGATGAAGGGTTTCACTCGAAAGATGAGAGAGATAGGGCCAGAGCTATGGGGCAGAAACCTATTAAAAGATTAAGCGCCAAAGAAAACCTTTGGACCCCTGAGCTATTTAGAGATTTATTGATATCAATAGTCAAACAATCATCTCGCCAGTAGGAAGCATCACAGCACCTTGATGCGTCACAAGAGGATGTACCCATATATGCGTGGCCGTCTGATTGATAAAGGTTGCACCAACGGACCAATTCTGAGCGCGTCCTTCTAAGTAATCTGGTTCAGTATCGCACAAGCAAGGGTTGTTATATCCTATAATGGTTGACTCAGCGTCCTTGAACGATTGGATACCAATCTCATGAGTATGCCCGAAGAGAACCGAGCGCTTTACGTCCAGATAGTGTTTCTTGATTGGGTTTGCACCACAATAGATGCCGTGGGTGATATACAGATCGACGCCTCTGGAAACTTTAAGACGGACCCATTCATTGTAATCGAAAACCCTAAGCCCACGAGAATCTGCCTTTATGATCGACCGCAGGTTAAAGTTATGCTTGAGGACCAGGGGTATTTTCTTTAGGAAGTGGTCGCGTCTATAACGTTGCTCGTGGTTGCCTTCCATGAAAACAATATGATCATTCCTGAGCACATGCTTTCTTAAGATATCGTAGAGCTCATCAAACCAGATGCCTTCTGCTTCAGTCTTCTCGATAAAATAATCCCAATCATGACGGCCCATACGATCTTTATAGACCTGAGACTTGGCATAAATATGTTCACAATCAAGGATGTCACCCCCCAGGATAATCCTTCTTTGCTCCATAGGGACTAATTGGAAGGTTCGCAGAATCGACTTTAAGGCTTGTTTGTCACAATAATGACTGTGGATATCAGACAAGAATAAATAGGTGAAAGTCTTACCTACATCTGGACACGGGAGATCGTGTATTACTGCCACAAGTAATTAGGTTATAAATTACACGGAATATCAAACAAGTAGCGCAGTACGGTATTCTAGACAAGAAAACTGCGTTGTAATAACACACCCCACCCAGCACAATAATTTTGTGAAGCTTCTAAAGTATCCCTTCAAAGGTGACCCTATCCTGAACCGTATTGAAGGACTCCGAGAGCATCTCTCAGGGGAGCATGGTTTTTCTTATATAGATGAGGTCCTCTCTTTAATCACTGATGTCTTTAGCACTATCCCACCAGGGGATTATCCCGGCGTAGATGCTTGTGAAAAGAAGCTCTTTGAAGCGAGGCGTTGGTTATGGGAGGATATGGAAGATGAAGAACCTGATAGTAATATTATACCTATTAGTGATCATAAACCCCTACGAAAGCCTGGTCCCGGGAGAGACTGATGTCTATGAGTTTGAGACCAACGAATACGGTATAACAGTGACGGAACCTGAACCTGAGAAACACGAGTACACACCTAGACCTTACAATCCTTACAGTCAGTATGAGCAAATATTAGATGCGACACAGCGACTATTAGAGAACAATTGTAATTAAGGCGTATCGCCTTCCCGTCTCCCCGGGGTATTTGCTAAGGATGGCACTGCCCCGTCTATTTCTTTCTTGGCAGCTTATCTATCACCCAATCAGTTAACTTGTCTTCATCGAATGTGGCAAAACTGCTACCTTTAAGAAGCTGTACAACTAATCTGTCTTGTATAGAGAACCCAACATAGACCCACTTGCGGCCATCGGGTGCAGTTAAAACAGAACTACCTGACTTAAGATTACTCCGTATCCTTGGGAAAGTTAGTATCCCCATCATGTCCCCCTTTAATGTCCGTGATACTTATAGCGGGCTCGATAGTAACAACCCAACTTAGGTTATTAAACATCACCCAGCTTTTGAAATTCTTATAA